>CAYYWN010000039.1:0-12460 GCA_964474485.1 uncultured Clostridium sp.
AACAGTTTGTCCAAATATATTCTTTCTTCCTTGCGCTGACCATTCATCAACACTTTCTGCCATAGGTGAAGAAGGCGTAATAGGATAAATTGCAGTTACATCAGTAAAGGCATATGCCACATGAGCTGCTGCTGTGTTACCATCCATTGTTTTCATTTTTCTCATTGCTTCTGACCTCTCTTTCGATTTTTATATAGTGTGTCTTGGAAACTTAATAAAATATAGGTTTTTGCAGAACAATTAGCTCTAAAAGGGTACTTTTAAAGCTAACAAGCAACGTCTTACCTCTACTAAATAATAGATTTACCAAGTTTTAATATGTTTATACATAATATGAATATAAAATAAAAATATAAACAAAGTCCTTTCCTTTAATAAATTTATATTTTACCAAAGCATAGAAATCGTTATATATTGACCTGCCAATAATTTATTTTGCCAACATTTTGCCTAAGTTTATTGCTTCTTCTAATTCTTTTGCACTTGGTGCTTCTTTTACTGCAATGGTGTCAATTAAATTGAATCCATATTCTTGCATTCTAGTTGACCATTCTTTCATAAATTCGCCGTTATCCCAGCCGAAAGAACCAAAGAGTACAAGGTCTTTATTTTCATTAGATATCAATTCAAATTGTCTTATAAAAGGCTCCATTTCTTCTTGCTCAATTCTATTATTATCCATAGATGGGCTTCCAAAGGCTACTGAGTCTGCCGAAGTTACATCTTCTAGAGTTGCTTCATGTACATGTTTAACAACTACCGTTGCACCAGCTTCTTTAGCTCCCTTAAATATGTGATCAGCTAATACTTCCACGTTGCCCCCATTGCTCCAATATATTATTGATATTTTTTTCATAAATTCACCCTCTTATAATTATTTTAGGCAAAATTAGTAGATATTAATTTTAATAATTAATATTTATCTACATCTCCATTATATACTAAAGATGATTTTTTTCAAGTTTAAATATGTATAATAAGAAAGAAATGTAATTATGTAATTATATTTACTTTATTTCATAATTCGTCAAATAAAGTCTCCCAAGTTTTAATTTCTGGGAGACTTTGTTTATTTGTTTTTCCAGTCTTTAGTATTCTCAGTTATAACATTAATTATATTTTCTACTGCATTTTTTACTGGACTTTCTTCCATTGCTTTAATATATTTTGACTTATTTTTATATACCTCATTAATTTTTTCCGATATTGTTCCTTTTTTTATTTCTTCCTCTTCAATAACCATACTATAACCACTTTTAAGAAATGACCCTGCATTTAAAATCTGATCACCTCTACTAGATCTTTTTGAAAGAGGTATTAATATATTAGGCTTTTTAAGAGCTAAAAGTTCATATATAACATTTGCCCCAGCCCTTGAAACCACTATATCAGAAGCTTTTAACAAATCAGGAAGTTCTTCACTTAAAAATTCAAATTGTTTGTATCCATCTTTATTTTTTAAGTCTTTATCTATATTACCCTTACCACATATATGAATAATATCATAAGATTTTAGTATTCCATCAAGTTCAGCCCTTAAGGCATCATTTATGAATTTAGAACCTAGGCTACCACCTATAAATAGAACTATAGGTTTATCTCCCTTAAGGCCTAGGAATTCTAACCCTTTTTTAGAACTACCTCTAAAAAGTTCTTCTCTTATAGGTGTTCCAGTAAGTACAGCCTTTCCTTTTTTTATATGCTCTAAGGACTCTGGAAAGGTAAGACAAAGTTTAGTACAGTAAGATGAGGATATCTTATTTGCAAGTCCTGGTGTCATATCCGATTCATGAGCAACTACAGGAACCCTATTAAAATAAGCACCCATAACCACAGGCACAGATACAAATCCCCCTTTTGAAAATACTATATCTGGCTTTTCATTTTTTATTATTCTAGAGGCTTCCACTACTCCTTTTATAACTTTAAAAGGATCCGTAAAATTCTTTATATCAAAATATCTTCTAAGCTTTCCACTAGATATTGAATAATAAGGTATACCGCTATCTTTTATTATTTGTTTTTCTATTCCTTCCTTACTTCCTATATATTTAATATCGTAACCTAAAGCCTTTAGCTTTGGTACTAGTGCAAGATTTGGGGTAACGTGCCCAGCAGAGCCACCCCCGGTCATAATTATTTTATAATGGGGCAAAGAATCATCTCCTTAATATAATGCTAATTACAATTAAGATCTAGCTTTTCTTAAGCTATCTCCATTAATAATTTTTATACGATGTCAGAAAACTCTGTACTTATTTTATCCTCTATATTTTCACCTATTATAGTATACCTTTTTTCTTCTTTAATTTCTATTATATTCTTTGGAAACATTATAGTGAATACACTTCCTTTATCAACCTTACTTTTAACTTTAATTGCCCCCCCCATAAGCTCCACTAACTTTTTAACTAGAGATAATCCTATGCCTGTACCCTCAGCCCTTCTTGATAAAGAACTATTTACCTGCGAAAATCTATCAAATATAAAGTTAATTTTATCTTCTGGTATACCTATTCCTGTATCCCTTACTCTAAGATATATATCTCCATTAACAAAATTTAATTCTACCATTATTTTATTGCCTTCTGGGGTAAATTTTATAGCATTAGACAATAAGTTCAATAATATCTTTTCGTATTTTTCTTTATCCATAGTAACCATTTTTTCTTCCTTTGAAGTATCAAATATAAGCTCTATATTTTTAGATTTTGCATAATGATTTATGGATGTTACTATATATTCTGTAAGTGCCACCACATCAAAATTTAATTCATCTAAAATTATAAACCCTGCTTCTGCTTTAGATATATCAAGTATATTATTTACAAGTTTTAAAAGCCTTGCACAATTTTGTTCTATTCTAGATAATGTTTTATCCATATTAGGACCGATCTCTTTAGGGTAGATGTTATAAGCTAATTGAAGTGATGAATAAATTATACTAAGTGGGGTTCTAAGTTCATGGGATATCACAGTAAAAAACTCATCTTTTAGCTTAGTCACATTTTCAAGTTCAATACTATGATTTATCTCTTCTGTAATATCAGAGGCATAAATACATATACCCTTTATTTCTCCATCTGCAAATTTATAAGGTATAAACTTTATTTTATAAAACCTATCTTTATCATAACAATCCTTTATATAATAAGGAGAACAGGTATATTCTTTTCCTATTCGCCCACAAAACTCTAATGCCTTTGCTATACTATCATCCTCAATATCTTGAAAAATATCATGCCAATAATTATTTACTATAGGTACTCCTTTTTTATCATTAAGCATATACTTTGTGAATACTTCAAAATTCTTGTTTGCAACTCTAATCTTTAAAGATGGATAGTTTAAAACAGCCATTGGAATATCTACATTATCAACTAAATCTTTTATAAAATTAGTCTGATCCTCTATAAACATCTCATGCTTTTTTATTTCTGTAATATCTTTCACTGTAATTATAGTATATAACACCATTTTATTCTCATCTCTTACAGCATCACTGCTAAAGTCTATGTACTTTACAGTGTTACTTCTTTTATCTGTAATCTTCATAACTAAATTTTTAATGTGTTTAGCGTTTTCCAAAGCATTTCTTACATAATTCTCAAAGTGAAAGTCCTCTATGGTTAAGTGCTGAAATACAAATCTCTCCACTATCTCTTTAACACTAAGCCTTTTTTCATCCTTTATAGAAAAAATATTATAAACAGCCTTATTACAAAAGTCAAACTTATTGTTTTTATCTAAAACTATGAGACCTTCTGATATATTACTTATTACATCTTTTAAATATATAAGATGTTTCTTTTCCCTTCCTCTTAATATTTCTATTATATTACATTTAGCCTTTAGTTCCGTAGATAGGCCTATAAAATCTTCTCTTTCCTTTATAATTCTTCGATTTTCTATATATTCATTAGTTATATTAGAAAAAGAAATTAATGCCCCTTTTATTACTTCACCATCCATTAAAGGCATGCTATTAATAGAAAATATACTTACCTCTCCCTTATCATCCTGTTTTATAATTAAATTTTTAAACTCAATACCTTCTGATATATTTCTTTTTGAAGTATTAATCCCCCGAAACGCATTAGGATCACTTATAATACTTATACTTGAATGATTAAATATATCAAAAATATTAATATCTTCACCTTCATTAGGGTAACTTAAATATAACCCTTTAGCTAGTTTATTATAATGAGTTACATCACCTTTTATATCTACTATAAGTACATAATAAGGCAAAGCTTCTATTATTGATTGTACTATACTATCATCATATATTTCCATAATTATTGCCCCTTTTTATATTTATTTCTACTTATGTGTATAAATATAGTTCTTTAAAAGATACCTTTTCCCTTCTAATAATAACCATATTTCATACCTAAGTTTCCCTATAAAAAGCTAAATAAAAACAAATATATTTAGTTGACAACAATGTTCATGGTTATTTTATAAATACTAACATATAAATTACTTAATACCCTATAAAAATAATCCGACAATGTTATGATCCTTCTTTTATGTTGAAAACTTTATCTCAGTATCCTTTATCTAAAATATTCAATTACTATTTGAATATTTGAATATCCTTTATACTCATTTATACTTGGGTAAAAAACAAAATCTAAATAAACTTTATTTACAACCCCCTTATATAGCTTTTCTAACTCCGATTTCCCATATTTAGAGGTTATTATTGATTCAAATTTTTCTATATCGCCAAAGTATATTCCATTAAAAGCCTTTCCATTTTCTGATTTAATACTTAATCTTAGTACATTTTGTTTCTTTCCTAAAATATCACATTTAATAATCTTTACATTTTTATTTGCAAATAGTGGCTTATTATTTCCTTTACCAAAAGGTTCTAAATTCTCTATTTCATAAATAAGATCATGATTAATATAATCTAAAGGAAGAGCCATATCAACTGTAACTTTTGGTATTAAATCCTCATCTTTAAGAAGAGTATTTTCATTTAATTCTTCCCTTAGTTTTTCTATATTATTTATACTTAATGACAACCCCGCTGCCATAGGATGTCCACCAAACTTATGAAATAAACTTTTACACTTTAATAGCTCTAAGAACATATCATAGCATTCTACGGATCTTCCAGACCCCTTTGCCCCCTCATAAGAGTTTGTAATAACTATCGTAGGCACATTATATTTTTCCCTTATTCGTCCAGCTATTATACCTGCTAAGCTTTCATGTACATCTTCTATATATATAACAAATACCTTTTGTTTTTTTATTTCTGTAGTTTCAACTATCTCTATAGCCCTTTCTACACCTTTTTTTGTCATATCTTTTCTTTCTTCATTAAGTGAAAATAATTCTTTAGCTATGATAGACGCCTCTTCTTCATTATTTGATAAAAGAAGCCTTACCCCTCTTTTTGCATTATCTAGCCTACCAGAGGCATTTATAGAGGGTCCTATTACAAAGCCTAAGTGATAAGTTGAAACCTTCTTTCCTTCTATACCAGTTTCTTTTATCAAAGCTTTTAACCCTATGTTAGAGGTTTTATTAATCATATCTAGTCCACTTTTAACAAATATCCTATTTTCCCCTATTAAATCTACCACATCACATACCGTAGCTATAGCTACAAATTCTATCAGTTTATAGCACTCTATTTTATCAATCTTCATTTCATTAAAAAGTGATTCTATAAGCTTAAATGCAACACCTGCACCACATAAATTTTTAAACTCATAGTTACATTCTTTTTGTTTTGGATTTATTATAGCATCTGCTACTGAAGATATATATTCTATTTTACCATCTTCCTTTTCTACAAAGGGTATGTCATGGTGATCTGTCACTATTATGGTTAGACCTAATTTTTTGCCATATTCAATAGTCTCAATGGCTGCTATGCCATTATCACAGGTTATAATTGTATCTATATCATCTTCCTTTGCCTTCTTCATTATGTTAATATTTATACCATATCCATCCTTTATCCTATCTGGTATGTCATAATCTACATTAGCATTACACTCTTTAAGAGCCCTATATAAAATATAAACACTTATAACTCCGTCTACATCATAATCCCCTATGATTCTTATTTTCTTATTATCTTTTATCTTTTCTTTTAATATATCTGTAGCCTTTTTTATATCTTTCATACCATTTGAATTATGAAAGTTTTTCAAATCAGGTTTTATGAAGCTTCTTATTGATTTGTCCTCTATAATATCTCTATTTATAATAAGCTTCATTATAAATTCACTTACTCCATATTTTAAAGCCAAGTCTTTATAATTTGCTTTTTTATTTTTTATAAACCACTTTTCCATGTTTATTTCACCTACCAAATTTTTTTATATTTTTTATACATCTTACTAGGATTATACCTTATTTTTATACTTTTCTCCCAATAACTTTTTATATTTTATATAAAAATAACGCAAAAAAGAAGCGCTTAACGATGTTAGGTGCTCCTTTTAATAAATTATTAAATATTATATAACATTTCCTCTTTTAATTGTTCTACTTTTTCTTCCTTTCCAAGCTTATTTAGTATGGAAAATGAGAACTCTAAAGCTGTTGAGGGGCCTCTACTTGTAAGTATATTCAAATCTTCAACTACTGACTCTTCCTTATATATTGAGTTTCCTAGTTTATCTTTAAGTCCTGGATAGGATGTAACTTTAATACCTTTTAGTATGCCTGCCTCTTCTAAAATGATAGGTGCTGCGCATATTGCTGCCACAAGCTTTCCATTGGCATAAAATTCCTTTACTGTTTCTATTACTCTTGTGTTGTACCTTAAATTTTCTGCACCTGGCATCCCCCCCGGAAGCACTACTGCATCATAAGTTTTTAAATCATCCTCCATTATATTTTTGTCTGCCCTAACTACAATGTCATGACAACCTTTTACATACTCATCTTTAATTGAGCAAGTATCACAAATAACCTCTGCCCTTCTTAATACATCTACTACTGTAAATGCTTCGATTTCTTCAAAGCCCTCAGCTAAAAACAACAAAACCTTTTTCATAAACCTTTCCTGATAGTTCAGGAAATTTCACCTCACTTTACTTTTATCTTAAATTAAATGTTCCATAATTCTTCGCAAGTAGTTGAAATAGCTAAAGCCCCCGACTTTAGCGCTTCCATCACATCTTTTTTGCTACTAACAAGTCCTCCTGCTATAATTGGAACCTTTAACCTATCTACCATATTAGTAATAATATCTCCTACTATACCTGGCATAACCTCCACAGCGTTGGGTTTAACATCATTAATATTTTTTATCCCTGTAGCTAGTGATAGAGAATCTACTAAAAAGACTCTTTGAATGGCATATAGCCCTATAGCCTTAGCATGTTTTATATTAGAAGGTTTAGTGGTTAATATACCCATAGGATCTACATATTTTTTAATAAATTCTACTCCAATATGATCCCCTTTAAGACCTTCAATAAGATCAATATGTATAAATACAATCTTACCTTTTTCTTTTAAGCTTTTACATATTTCGGTTATGTTCATTATATTCCCATATAAGACAAACACTATTAAAATATTGCTTTTAAGTACATTTTCTAAGTCTTGTTCACTTCTTATAGCCGCTACTACTGGGTTTTCTATAAGCAACTCTTCTATTTCATTAAAAGATATCTTTTTCATACTATTCTCCTAACATCATTTTAATTTTATATCTTTTATATACTCCCCAATGCTAATAGTCATTATGTTATTTCCTCTTCCAGCCCTGTTTTGAAGTTTTATATCTTCTAATTTAACATCTTCTTTTCTTCCACTTGAAGATAATAAATTTATACTTTTTATGTTAGTTGTAAAAGCTACTTCTTTATTATAATACATCCCACTATTTGAATCATCATAATTTTCTGTAAGCACACCTAAAACAACTTTATCTTCTTCTTTTAAACTTATTCCCGTTATTCCTGAAGCAACCTTACCCATTTCCTTTATGCTATTTGAAAGAAATTTAATTCCCATAGCCTTCTCAGTTACTAATAATATTTCTTGATTTTGATCCTTTCCAAACTCTACACAAACAAGAATATCATCTTCATATTTGTATTTATAAACTTGAGTTTCTATATATTCTCCTTTTAATTCTTTTATACTAGTCTTTTTGATCATGCCTTTTTTAGTAAAAAAATACATCCATATCTCTTCTTTGAAATCCTTTGATGACAAAATATTGAGCACCTTTTCTTTACCCTTTAAAAATGTATCTACTAAATCTTCTATATTTATAGTAGTCTCTCCTATATTTTCAATCATAAATGTAGGGATTTTATATACAAATCCTCTATCTGTAAATATAACTATAGATTCTTTACTATTAGTTAATACTTTTTTATATATTGAAGTACTATTTTTTTTAAATAATTTTAAATCTCCATTTTGATTAACTCCAAGCAAGGTTTCTGAATACTTCATTTCTTTACAGTATTCAACCTTGACTATCTCATCTTCTTTGCATAATAAAAATAGTTGCTGTCCTAAAACATTTCTATCTACTTCCTCGAGCTTCGGCTCCTCTAAGTCAAAATTAAATCCTTTTTTAGTAGTTATATTAATAAAGCTTTCTTCTCTATCTTTTTTTATAAGTTTAACATCTATTAAATAATCTTCTTTTTTTAGCTTTAAAGCGGAGTACTTAGAGTAATTGGTTTGGAATTTATCTAAGGAAGTCTTTTTAATATTTCCCTTACTTGTAAAAAACATAAAGTCTAAACTTAACGCAAAGTTTTCAATTGAATACACATCTATTATAGTTTCTTCATCTAGATTAAGTGCTTTTATTAGTGAATCAAGTCTTACTCCGTTATCTTTCCATTTACGTTCGGGTAAATCGTCTCCTCTTATCTGATACATCTGTCCCTTATTTGTAAAAATCAATATGGTATCTTTTGTATTTGACTGAAATAAGAACTTTCCAACATCCCCTTCTCTATATTCTATATCACTAATATCACTATTTATTCTATTGTAGGATTTCATAGGAACCCTTTTTATAAATCCATCCTTAGAAAGGGTTACCATAATATCTTCTACAACTAATAATTCTTCTAGATCGATCTTACCTTCACTATCATCCTCAACTATTTCTGTTCTCCTTGCATCTCCATAAGTATCTCTAATTTCTAAAAGTTCGCTTTTTATAACTTTTAATAGTTCTTTCTCATTTTCTAATATATTCTTCAATGATTTTATAACCTTTGAAAGCTCTTTATATTCTTTTTCAAAGACTTTTATTTCAAGTCCTGTAAGTCTATAAAGCATAAGCTCTAGTATAGCTTCTGTCTGTTCTTTAGAAAACTCAAATCTTTCTATTAAATTACTTGAAGCATCTTTCTTTGATTTAGAAGCTCTTATAATAGATATTATCTCATCCATAACTCCAACAGCCTTAATAAATCCTTCAACTATATGGAACCTTTTTTCTGCTATACTAAGTTCTTTTTTTGTTCTTCTTATAACAACTTCTTTTTGATGATTTACATAATGCTTTAATATAGATTTTAATCCAAGGGTCTCTGGCTTACCGTTAGCTAGAGCTACCATATTAAAATTAATATTGCATTGTAGATCTGTCTTTTTAAATAGATACTTTAATACCTTTTTCGCATCTTCATATTCCATAGCTTTTTTAAGTTCTATTACTGATCTGACTCCTGTTCTATCCGACTCATCCCTTATGTCTACTATAGCCTCTAGATATTTTGCATGCTTTTTATCTCCAGTCATATCTGAAATCGCTTGCAGTATCTTTGATTTATTTTTTCTATAAGGAAACTCTGTTATAACTATACCAAGTCTTCCATTTTCTAAAGTTTCAATGGATGTTTTAGCCCTTGATGTTACCTTACCTTCCCCCGTTTCATAAGCTGACAAAAGAGATTCTTTACCTAGGATTATTCCTCCTGTTGGAAGATCCGGTCCTTTTATATATTCCATCAATTCTTTTGTTGTAATATCCTCATATTCCATAAGCTTTATGCTTGCATCTATAACCTCTTTTAAATTATGAGGTGGTATATTAGTAGCTAAACCAACTGCTATCCCAAAGGTTCCGTTTACTAAAAGATTTGGGTATCTTGAAGGTAAAACAGTAGGTTCTAACTCTGTATCTGAATAGTTTAATGCCATATCTACTACGTCTTTATCTATATCTCTAATCATTTGAAGCGCAAGTGGAGTTAGCCTTGCTTCTGTGTAACGCATAGCTGCCGCTCCATCTCCGTCCATACTTCCCCAGTTTCCATGACCATCTATTAATTTATATCTAGTGCTAAAATCCTGAGCCAGTATAGTCATAGCATCGTATACTGAAGTATCTCCGTGAGGATGAAACTTTCCTAAAATATCCCCTACTATTCTTGCTGATTTAAAGTAAGCCTTATCTGGAAAAGCTTTTAAAAGATATGCACCGTAGAGTATTCTCCTATGAACAGGCTTAAGACCATCTCTTACATCTGGTAGGGCTCTATCTTTTGCCACCTCTACTGCATAAGGCAGGTAGTTTTCAGGCATAGCTTCCTCTAAAGAAACTTCTATTATATTATTATCCTTTGGAACATTAAATTTTTTTGCCATAAATCTCAACCTCACTAACTTCAATTGCTAAGTTTTAAATATTCATTAGTATTATCTTATTACTTTTTATTAAAACTCTGCATATTTGTACATATAATTTTTCCTTGGTCCAACTATATCCCCCATAAGAAGAGATACCATTTTTTCTGCCTTAGCAGCATCATCTATAGTAACTCTATGAATGGTTCTTGTTTCTGGATTTAATGTAGTTTCCCATAGTTGATCTGGATTCATTTCTCCAAGACCTTTATATCTTTGAATGAGAGAACCTTTACCTATTTGTTTTTTAACTGATTCTAACTGTTCATCACTATAAGCATATTTATGTACCTCACCACTTTTAGCCATTCTATATACCTTGTACAAGGGTGGCTGAGCCAAATATAAATGTCCATTAGTTATAAGTGGTCTCATATACCTATATATATAAGTCATCCAAAGGGTCCTTATGTGATAACCATCTACATCCGCATCACTTAATATAATTATTTTATCATATTTTAAATCCTTTTCTTTGTAATTATCTAAAGTCCCAACTCCAATAGCGGTATTGAATATCTTAAGTTCTTCACTAGCTAGAACATTTTCGAGCTTTTGTTTTTCAGTGTTCATTATCTTACCTTTAGAAGGCATTATAGTTTGAAACCTTCTATCTCTAGCTTGCTTTGCACTTCCTCCAGCAGAATCTCCTTCTACTACAATAAATTCACTAACGGTTTTATCTTTCAGTGTACATACTGCTATTTTACCTGCTAAAGGGGCAGTTCCTTTACCTATCTTTTTCTTCTCCGCCTCATTTATCTTTTTTATTTTTTCTCTTCTTTGGGCTGCATCTAGAGCATTACCCATTATATTTTGTGCAAGTTCTTTATTATCTTCTATCCATTCTTTAAGCTTTATATATGTAAGCTCATTCATCATTGTATAGGCTTCGGTATTTCCAAGCTTTGTCTTAGTTTGTCCTTCAAACATTGGATTGTTTATTTTTATCCTTATTATAGCCGTCATACCTTCTCTAAGGTCATCGCCCTCAAATTCTTTGTCCTTATCTTTTATAATATTTAACTTCTTCGCCCATTCCTTAAAAGCTCTAGTCATCCCTGTTTTAAATCCAGTTTCATGGGTTCCAGCTTCCGTAGTTGGTATATTATTTACGTAACTTGCTATATGATCTGTGGTAGAATCTGTGAATTGTATACAAACCTCTGTATACATATTTATGTTATCTACACTTTTTTCTCCTTGAAAGAGAATAGGAGTATCATGAATTGCTGTTTTACTTTCATTTAGATACTTTATAAAATCTAATAATCCATTTTCAGAAAAGTAATCCTTTTCTATAGGTTCTTCTTGCCTATTATCTATAAGCTTTAATCGTATCCCTTTGTTTTGAAAGGCAAGTTCTCTAAGTCTTTCATCTATTATATCAAACTTAAAATCTAATGTAGTAAATACTTCTTTATCTAGTAAAAATGTAACTTTAGTTCCTGTGTTTTTGCAACTTCCAATAACCTCTAAAGGTGATATTGTAGTTCCAGGCATCTTTTTCTTTAACTTTTTATCCATAGCATAGGCAAATTTTTGTCTATAAATTTTAGAGTTTTGGTATACTTCAACTTCCATCCATTCCGATAGTGCATTAACTACAGATGCACCAACTCCGTGGAGTCCGCCTGAGGTTTTATAGTTTTTATTGTCAAATTTTCCTCCTGTATGAAGTTCAGTAAATACCATCTCCACACCAGATTTTTTCTTTAAAGGATGCATTCCTGTAGGTATGCCTCTTCCATCATCGATTATACTAACGCTTTTATCCTTATTTAAAATTATAGTAGCTAAGCTCCCATAT
>CAYYWN010000040.1:0-6172 GCA_964474485.1 uncultured Clostridium sp.
TTATGTTCCAAGCCATTTTGAGCGAGATATCTGGTGATACTGGAGCTATCTTATCGATATTTAAATCAGAAACTTGGAGTTTTACTGTTTCTATTAGCTTTGGAGATTCTACTTCAAAGTAATCTAAAATAAATTTTGTTTCTCTATTTAGTTCCCCAAGTCTTACTGGAATCGCCTCGGTGTCCTCTGTTCTATTTTTAAATTCAGCATAGGCAATAGCTGCGCAAATAGAATCACTGTCTGGATTTTTATGCCCTGATATATATATTACATCTTTCAATTTTAAATAACTCCTTTCAAAGACTTTTATAAATCTTTATTAATCTATTTTATCTAGAAACTTTTAAGTTGTAAAGTATCCTTATGAAACATATATTACTATAGGCAATAAATATTGTGAATAGAACTTTAAAAACATCATAAGTTTGTAAGGAGGAGGACAAGAAATGTTTCAAGAAAAAGAACTATATAGGGGTCTAAAAACTAAAGAAGCTGAAAGACTTCAGAAAGTCTATGGATTTAATGAACTTTATCAGAAAAAGAAGATATCACCTTTAATTATATTTTTATCTCAATTTAATGATTTTATAACTTGGATACTTATTGCAGCAACTATAGTATCGGGAATAATGGGGGATATGGCAAATGCCATTACAATAATAATAATTGTTATAATAAATGCTATTTTAGGGTTCATTCAAGAATATAAAACTGAAAGATCCCTAGAGGCACTTAAAAATATTGCTGCACCTACAGCAAAAGTTTTACGTGATGGAAAGATTGTAGTTATAAATGCTAAAAGTATAACTATAGGAGATATAGTTATACTAGAGGCAGGAGATAGAGTGCCAGCTGATGTTATCTTACTCGAAGGTAGTAATGTTGTTGCAGATGAATCCCTGGTTACAGGAGAGTCAAAGGGAGCAAATAAAGGCATAGGCATTAAAGAAAATAAATTATTTATGGGAACTACTATATTAAAAGGGCGATGTACTGCTAGAGTTTTTGCCATAGGCATGAAAACTGAAATGGGAAAGATAGCAGATATGATTCAAAACATAGAAGAAGAAAAGTCACCTTTAAAAGAAAAGCTAGCTTCACTTGGTAGAGTGCTTGTTGTAATGTGCCTTTGTATTTGTGTAATAGTTACATTAGTTGGTATCAGCAGGGGTCAAGAGCCTACTGAGATGTTTTTACTTGGAGTAAGTCTTGCAGTGGCAGCTATACCAGAAGGATTACCGGCAATAGTTACCGTATCTTTAGCCTTAGGGGTATCAAGAATGTTAAAAAGAAAGGCTCTAGTAAGAAAACTACCGGCAGTAGAGACTTTAGGATGTACTTCAATTATATGTAGCGACAAAACTGGAACCCTTACAGAAAATAAAATGAAAGTTAAGTCTGTGTATCATAATCAACATACCTATGATTTGGAAAAGGTGAGTTTGGAAGATAACATATTGCTTAAAAAAGCTTTTGTATATTGTAATGATTGCTCTTATGATTTTGAAGCAAAGGATATACAAGATTCATTAAGGGGAGACCCTACAGAAGTAGCATTAATTAAAATGTTTTATAAAAGTTCTAAGGACCTTAGAAGTTTTATATTAAAAGCAAGTAGAATCTATGAGATACCCTTTGATTCCACAAGAAAGATGATGTCTGTAATAATTAGAGAAAATGGTAGAGAATGTTGTTATGTGAAAGGAGCACCAGAAAGAGTAGTTGATAGATGTAGATATATCTACGAAGATGGCAAGGTAGAAATACTTACATTAGATAAAAAGAAAAAGATACTAAATGCAGTGGACAAGATGTCTAAAAGTGCATTAAGGTGCATAGCGGCAGCTTATAAAGATAAGAGTTTATCAAAGGGGAATAACTTAGAAACGGATTTAATATTTTTAGGCATAGCAGGTATAATAGATCCACCACGACCTGAAGTAAAAGATGCAGTTCTAAGATGTAAAATGGCAGGTATAAAGCCCATTATGATTACAGGAGATCATCAAAATACAGCTTATGCTATAGGAAAAGAACTTGGAATTTGCAGTAATATAGATGAGGTAATGATTGGTGATGAAATAGAAAATCTTAAAAGTAAAGACTTAGAAAAGGCTATAAAAAAGGTAAGGATATTTGCAAGGGTAAGTCCAAGCCATAAATTAAGAATAGTAAAGGCCTTTAAAAATCAAGGTAACATAGTGGCTATGACAGGTGATGGTGTTAATGATGCACCAGCTATTAAGGAAGCTGATATAGGCATTGCGATGGGTATATCCGGCACAGATGTAACAAAGGAGGCTTCATCCATGATATTAATGGATGATAATTTCGCAACAATAGTAGCAGCTATAGATGAAGGAAGAACCATTTATAATAATATAAGGAAGTTTATTAGGTATCTTTTATCTTGTAATCTTGGAGAAGTTCTTACTATGTTCTTAGCATCCATATTTTATTTAGAAAACCCACTTACACCTATACAAATACTTTTTGTTAATTTAGTTACAGATGGACTTCCAGCTATAGCTTTAGGAGTAGACCCATCAGATGAAGATGTAATGGTAGAGAAGCCTCGAAGTAAGGATGAAAGTATATTTTCAAATGGTCTTAGTGAGAAAATACTAATAAGGGGTAGCCTTATTGGTATATGTACTTTACTCTCTTTTATTGTAGGTAAATATTACAATATGAGTCTTGAAGTTTGTAGAACTATGGCTTTAAGTACCTTAGTCTTATCCCAACTTATTCATGTTTTTGAGTGTAGGTCAGAAAAACACTCTATATTTGAGATAAATCCATTTACTAATATTTATTTATTAGGAGCGGTTTTAGTATCTATATTAATGCTTTTAGTTATAATTTATATACCTTTATTTCAAAACATATTTAAAACTACAGCTTTAGGCATTGGTCAGTGGCTATTTATAGTATTCTTTTCTGGTATAATCACATTTATAAATGGATTATATCTTTATAAAAAGGACCATTATAAAGGTTAGATAAGTTTTCTTAATTAATTTAATCTAAAGAAGTGTAAGTATTATGAACATTAAGATAAGTGTGACCCATGCAGGATGTATTAAAAAATTAATATACTCGTGTAATAAAATAAAATCTCTTCTCTATATAGAGAAGAGATTTTAAACAAGTGCTATTGTTTTATTCTTTGAACCTTTTGGGACTTTTTTAACTGTGATTTATCTACTGGTACTAAATCTTTCTTTGTAGTAAGATTCATGATATTCATTATTTCAATAGATTCTTTATTATCTTTAGATTTTTTACCTTTTTTTGATTTAAGACCTTGAATAACTAGAAGGTGACCTGGATTAATATTTATGAAGCCAGGTTTTTTAAACCATTTATTTTTTTTGTAAATACACTTTACTATTCCTTTGCTCCTTTCAGGTCTTAAAATTAATATGGCAGTTATTTTATGAAACAGCCATAGTATAGTCTTTTCTTCTACCTTAACGGATACTACATTTCCTTGAATTTGTGCTAATCTATCTCCGTACTTAGTTATATAAGCATCTGTATAGTGCTTAGCTAATTTTTCTCTAAAACCCATAGTTATAACTCCTTTTCTAATAATATAATGTATGAATTTATTAATGCTTTGTAAAATAAATATATATAGATATGCTACTACTAAAGTGTATTATAACACAGCATAAAAATATGTGAAATTAAAAAAAATAATTCACAATATATAATATATATTATATCAGAAAATTAATAAATTTAAAACATGATACAAAGGCATAAAGGTAAATTTAAAGCCCAATTAGCATATTAATTCTAAGAGAATCATTAAACATATTGTTTATTTATATATATTGGTATAAAATGAAGTTAGATATAAGGTATTAAAAAAAGGCAACTAATAAGTATACTTGTATGTTTTTTTAAATACCTAACAAAAGTATTTATAATAAAATTTTAGGAGGCATATTATGGATAAGAAAATATTAGCAAAGTATATTGACCACACTTTATTAAAGGCTGATGCTACAGAGGCACAGGTTAAGATATTATGTGAGGAAGCTTTAGAACATAACTTTGCATCAGTTTGTGTAAACCCTTCCAATGTAGCGTTATCTTCAGAATTATTAAAGGGTAGTGATGTTAACGTATGTACAGTTATAGGATTTCCTTTAGGCGCTAACACTAAAGAGGTTAAAGCATTTGAAGTTCAAGATGCAATAAAAAACGGGGCACAAGAAGTGGATATGGTTATAAATGTAGGTAAGCTTAAAGCTAAGGATTATGACTATGTAAGAGAAGATATAAAGGCTGTTGTAAATGCAGCAAATAAGAAAGCGCTTACAAAGGTTATAATAGAAGCTTGCCTACTTACAGATGAAGAAAAGATAATGGTTTGCAAGCTTTCTAAAGAAGCAGGTGCAGATTATGTTAAAACTTCCACTGGATTCTCTACAGGAGGTGCAACACCAAAAGATGTTAAACTTATGAGAGATACTGTAGGAGAAGAAATGGGGGTAAAGGCATCAGGTGCAGTAAGATCCTATGAAGATGCAATAAATGTAATAAATGCAGGTGCTTCAAGAATAGGAGCCTCAGCTTCCATAGTTATATGTGAAGGTGGAAAATCAGACTCTAATTATTAAGATATCTGAAAAAATAACAGTAAATGCAATTAAAGTATTATAAAAATAGAAGTATTAGAAAATTTAGCCTTATGGTAAACCTTTCACATTGAACCTATAAGCTTTTAAAATTCTTAAATCATGAAAAAGAAGTAGAGTTATAATTTCTACTTCTTTTTTGCGTTTAAAAGTTAATTAGTCAATATAATGGAGTGTTTTCTAAATTATAATAAAATAAAAATGGAATTTAGTTGAAAAAGAAGGAAAATAATGAACCCTATAGAATATACTCATTTAGGAGATTACTTTATAGGAGGTGAAATGCTCTTAAAATAAATTAGGAGTGTGATTATGTATCTTAAATTTGATAAAAAAGATGATAAACTAATAGTTTTATTAACAGGAGAATTAGATCATCATAGCGCAGAAGAGGTAAGGGCAAAGATAGATGATAGATTGGACAGGGATAAAATAAATAAACTTGTAATGAATTTTTCTGGGGTAACGTTTATGGATAGTTCAGGTATAGGGGTAGTTATAGGTAGATATAAAAAGCTTTTAGGGAAAAATGGTGAGATTTGTGTAGTGGAAGTAAAAGACCGAGTAAAAAAGGTATTTGAATTATCAGGGATGTTTAAGATAATAAAAAGCTATAACACCCTAGAAGAAGCCCTATAGATATTCAATGGAGGAATAAAAGATGGTAGATAATATTATGAAAATAGAATTTATGAGCAAATCTCAAAATGAAAGTTTTGCAAGGGTTGCAGTAGCATCCTTTGTAGCACAACTAGACCCTACCCTAGAAGAAATTGCAGATATTAAAACAGCGGTATCTGAAGCTGTAACAAATTCTATAATACATGGATATGAAAATAAAAAAGGTATGGTATTTATAGAAACTTATATAGAAGACTTTGAAGTTACTATTATTGTAAAAGACAATGGCGTTGGTATAACTGATATAGAAAAGGCAATGGAACCCTTATATACATCCAGACCTGACCTGGAAAGATCTGGTATGGGGTTTACCGTTATGGAGACCTTTATGGATGAACTAAAGGTTTTAAGTGAAAAAGGAGAAGGTACTAAGGTAATAATGAAAAAAAAATTTAGGCCTTTGGACTAGGTGAAAGTATGGATGAGGAAATATTAAAGAAAGAAGAGTATAGTTATGACGATAACGTAGAACTTATAGTTTTATCAAAAGATGGTAATAAACTTGCTATGGATAAGCTTATAGAAATAAATATACCATTAGTTTCATCTATTACTAAAAAATTTATGAATAGAGGTTATGAGTACGAAGATATATTTCAAATAGGATCTATGGGACTTATTAAGGCAATAAATAATTTTGATGCAAGTTATAATGTAAAGTTTTCTACCTATGCAGTACCTATGATAATAGGAGAAATAAAAAGGTTTATAAGAGATGATGGAATAATAAAAGTTAGCAGAAGTGTTAAAGGCACAGCAAGAAAACTACATTATGATAAAGAAGCTTTAAGCAAAGAACTAGATAGAGAGCCTAGTTTAGATGAACTTTCAAAGTTTTC
>CAYYWN010000040.1:6182-12358 GCA_964474485.1 uncultured Clostridium sp.
AAGTTTTCTGGAATAGCTAAGGAAGATATAGTATATGCTATGGAGTCGGCTAGTAGCATACATTATCTTTGTGATACTATACATCAAGATGATGGTGCTCCAGTACTTTTAATAGATAAGCTTAGTGAAAGATATGAAGAAGATGATTCATTGATAGATAGATTAGCACTTAAAGAGGCCTTAGGTGATTTAGATGCTAAATCAAGACAAATAATAATGCTTAGGTACTTTAAAGATAATACTCAAGTAGAAGTAGCTAAAATGCTAGGAATAAGCCAAGTACAAGTTTCTAGGATTGAAAAAAGGGTATTAAAAACTATGAGGAAAACCTTAGAAAAGGAATAGTAAAAGCTTTTACTGAAAATAGCAGTAATTAATATTTTTAATATTAATTACTGCTATTTTATTGTTTAATTATAAAACTAAAGAGTGAATTAAGTAGCTTTTTAATGAAGTTTTTTATATAATTAAAGTTAATATATAAAAGATGATGGGGTTTAGGTGATTATATGAATAAATTTTATAATATGACATGGAATCTTGCGCTAGAAAAGTTGAAAACAGATGAATATATTGGACTTTCAAAATCAGAAGTAATAAAAAGAAGGGAGACCTTTGGGGCTAATGTTCTAGAAATGAATAAGCCCTTATCCCTTATAAATTTAATTGTAAAGGAATTATTAAATGTCTGGGTACTACACTCTATAATTTCAATTTTTATAAGCATATATTTTGCAGAATTTTTAATTTCAATAATTGTGCTTGTTCTTTTAGTTTTTACACTTATTTTTAATATTAAAATAAGTTATAAAAATGAAAAATCTTTAAGGGAGTTACAAAGTTTAAATGAAACTATGTGTACAGTTTTAAGAGATAAAATGATAGTGAACATAAATTGTAAAGAACTAGTGGTTGGCGATATAGTGATATTGGATAAAGACTTTATAGCTCCTTCAGATCTTAGATTAATAGAAAGTGAAGATTTAGAGGTAAGGGAAACATTGGTTACAGGGGAGTTTTATAATGCAGAGAAGTATGAAACTAAAATAGAAGAAAAAAACATACCTTTAGCAGATATGAAAAATATAGTATTCAAGGGATCTAAAATAGTTAAAGGCAGTGGTATTGGCGCTGTCATAGCAATAGGAAAAGAAACTGAAATAGGAAAAACTGTAAAGGTCTTAGATTACGATAGAAAGAAAAAATATGTTCTTGATAATAAAGTAAATAGGAATATAAACTTGATATCCTCCATATTTTTAGGATTAATCATAGTGCTATCCCTTTTTAATTTATATTTAAGGAAGGAATTAAACAGATCTATATATATATTTAATTACTTAATTTTATGCTTTTCTCCAACTAGCTTTTTATTGGGTTTCAATATATATTCAGCATGGATTAGGGATTACTGGAACAAAGAAGGGGTCGAAATAAAGAGTATATCTATATTTCAGCTTATTAAGGATATAGATATGATATTCTTAAATAAGGTAGGCTCTATAAGTGAAAATAATGTTAATCTTACAAAGATATACACAGATGGGTCTATGTATAATTTAACAGAAGGAAGTAATATAAACACTATACATTTTAATAGATTCTTAAGCATAGCTCTTTTATGTAATAATGGTTTTTATAACTTTTCATCAGATAGTGGGAAAGGTACAATAATAGATCAGGCATTGATAAGATATGCAAAGGGATATTCTGCAAATAAAAATATCTTATCAAAGGAACAGATAAGAATATTTGAAATACCTTATGATAGTGATAAAAGAATTCAAACAAGTTTAAACAAAATAGATAATAATTTTAGAGCAAATACAAAAGGCTCTGTAGAGGCACTTCTAGAAAGATGCACTCATATAATGAAAAATGGTGTAGAAAAGGAGATTACAGAAGAGGATATAAGTGAAATAAAAAATGCAGATATATCAATATCTTCAAAAGGATTAAGAACTATAGGCTTTGCCTATAGAAATTTTAATTATGAACCTAGTATCTTAGAGAATATTGAAAGTAACTTAGTATTACTTGGAGTAGCGGGTTTTAAAAATACTTTAAAAGAAAATATAGATGAAGATATATTAAATCTCAAAGAAAGAGGCGTAAGAATAGCTATAGCTACAGAAGATAATAAGCTAATAGCTGATCGTTGGGGAGAAGATGTAAAGATAATAAAATCTATTGAGGAAATTTGGTCAGGGATTGAAATGAAATATATGGAGAAACATGAGATAGACAGAAATATAAATAAAATAAAGATATTTTCAAAAATAAGTTCAGAAGATAAGGTTGCCATTGTAGAAAAGTGGAATGAAGGGGCTTTAAAGGTCTTGTGCGCTGGCGAAAATATGACTGAACTACCTGCTATGAGTAAGGCAAGTGTTGCTATATCTGTAGGGGAGAGCAGTAAAATGGTTAAAAATCTTTCAGATGTATATATAAAGAAGGATTACATTAGAAATTTAAATAAGTTAATAAATTTAAGTCCTAAGTTGCTTATTCAAATTAAAAGATCATTAGACTATCTTTTCACATCTTCATTAGTTTTAATGTTTTTATTATTTTTACAAAGTTTCACAATGGAAAGTTTTAATATAAATAAATATGCACTAATTACTATAGGTGCGTTTATAATTCCTATTGGAACACTAAACATATTGATAAGCGGTAATAGAAATAGTGAATTTAATAAATTTAATGATATATCTATAAGATTTCCAAAGTCCATAATTAAAGCTGGGTTTATGGGGATTTTAATATATGGTATTTATAAGATAAATTCAATATTTTTTAATGAACCATCACAAGATTTAATATATTTATTTACTATGAGCTATTTTATCATAAAATCCTTTAATGGAGGAATTAAATATAGCTTAAATAAGGGTATGAGCAGAATACTTTTATTAGCAGAAGTTATAGGTTTATTATTAGTAGTACTTATATCTACAAATACTTTTACTTTGTATATGCCAATTAAAGATATAATACTTCTTATAATATTTAGTATCATTTGTTACTTTATTACAATGGAAAAGATGGAGTTGTAATATATAACATTATGTTTAATTTAAAGATTAATGGTTAAAATTCAGAATAACTAACTTTAAGGAGTGTTATTTTTGAATAAGCCATTAGTCTATTTTTTTGTATCGTTTATTGTAGGAATTATAATATTTATATCTTACTCGTTTAGTTCTATTATGGGATTCATATTCATGTTCTTTTTTATTTTATTACTAACTAGAGATATAAATTATAAAGAAGTTCTTATAAATCTTATTATAGTTATATTTTCGTTTTATAATGTTAATAGTTACTTTAACCTTAATCTACCAAAGGATTATGATATAGTTAAAGTAAGAATATGTGATAAAAAGGGCTATAAAACTATAGGAAGCATAAATGGAAAAATGGTATATATAAAAGATTTGAAAAAAGGAGATATAGGAGAATTAATATATGCTAAGGGTAATTTAAAAAAAGAGATACAATATGATAAAGGGATAATTGGTGAATTATTATTAACGGATGAAATAAAAAGGGAAAAAGATTTATATTCAAAAATAATAGAATATAGATCTTTTTTAGATGAAGAGTTTCAATCTATCTTTGGGCTAGAAGAGGGGGTTTTATTAAGTAACTTATGTTTTGGAGATAATTCTTCCATAGATATAGAAACTAAAGATAAATTAAAGTCTCTAGGGGTGGTTCATGTAATAAGCGTTTCGGGATTCCACATAGCTTTAGTATATAAATTAGCTTACATTATATTAGGGGGGAATGTAGCTTTGCTTGTCACTTTTTTTATGGGATATTTACAGGGGGGAAATCTTCAACTTGGAGGGCATTTATTATGATATTTCTTTCCAAGGTTTCTTTGAAATTATATAGAAATTATGATGGAGTTTCCGCATTATCTTTATCGGGAATAATATTACTTATTGTAAAACCACATTATTTAATGGATGTAGGATTTTGTCTATCTTTTCTAGCGACTTTAGGAATAATATTGTTTCAAAAAACTATTAATAATAAGTTATATAAGTTACCCTCGTTTTTAAGAGAGCCTATTAGTATAACCATGAGTGCACAAGTATTTACATTTCCATATATGGTATTTACCTTTGGAAATTTTAATTTAGGTTTTTTAATTGGTAATTTATTTCTGGTACCAGTGTTTACTATATTAATCATATTGGGTAATTTTACAGCTATACTTTTAAATACATTTTTAATTGAATATATAAAATACTTTGTAGAAGTTTTAATGAAGATTCTAAATGGTGGGATATATATTTTGCATGGCATCTCACCAAAGACAAGCTATTTAAGCTACTTACAAGGATGTATAGTGATAGCTATTTATATATGTTATTTATTAGTTAAAAAGGGAGAGAAGAAATATACATACTTACCGTTATTTTTATGTACGCTTATAATATTTGAATACTATAAGCCTTATACAGAGATTAAAGTGCTAAGTATTTTAGGTAAGGAAGCCTTCATTATAAGTCATAAAAAAAACAATATACTTTTAACAAATTCTGATAAGATAGGGGAAGATATTATTAAGGGATATCATATAAATGAAGTTAAAAATATTGGGTCATATCCATTAAATTTTAATATTAAAGATAAAAACCATATAAGTGTGGAAATAATTAATATAGGTAATGGAGAAAAACAAATAAGTATAACGGTATTACCTATGGAAGAAGAACGAATTTTTAAATTTATGAACTATAGAGGTAAGAAAAATTATGATATAATACTTTTAAAACCCAAAAAACAAGTTGGATTTAGAAAAACTTATGAAACTAATAGTGTTATAATTACAGATTTTAATATATATAACCTAAGATAAGATGATTTTTAGTAATTATATATTTAGTAGGGAGAGATTTTTATATGGATGTTATTTCTTTAGAAAAAGATATAAAAAATAAAAAGTTTAAAAAATGTTACATATTTTATGGAGAGGATGAAGCACTTATTCAAGATATAGTTTCCACGATAATAAAGGATACATTAGATACCAATTTCTTAGATTTAAATTTATTAAGAATAGATGGTATAAAGGAAGGCTTTGAGGTTATTGAAAATGCTACAGAAACATTGCCCTTTATGTCTGAAAAGAAGGTGGTTGAAGTTTATAGAGCAGAGTTTTTAAGCTGGGAGAAAGACAAAAAGGGGGAACAAACTTTTAAAAAGATAGCTAAATACATAGATACACTTCCGGACCATTGTATTCTTATATTATACTATGTTTTTAAAGAACAAAGGGATAAAATAACACCTGAGGTTCATAGAATAAAAGGTGATTTAGCAGTTGTAAAGGTAGACAAACTTAAAGGGGAAAAGTTATATAAAAAGGTAGAGGATATATTTATCCAAAATGGAAAGCCTATAAGTAAGATTGAACTTAGGTTTTTTGTAGAGAATGTAGATAATAATATGAGGATAATAAATAACGAAATTGATAAATTAATAAGCTATACAGAGGGAAGGGATATAACAAAACAAGATATTTTGGATTTGTTTTCGCAAAAGAGCGAAAAAGATATATTTAATATGGTGGACTTTTTATCTCAAAAGAGACCAGAAAAGGCTACTAATATATTAAATGAGCTAATTTTTAAAGGAGAGAAAGAGAATTATATTCTTTCTATGATAGAAAGGCAGTTTAAAATTTTATTTAACTTAAAACTTGGTATGTCTAAAGGAAAAACTAAAGAGATTTTATCTCGTGAACTTAAATTAAATATATATATATGCGATAAGATGATGCATCAAAGTGAAAAGTTTAGTTTCAAACAATTAAAAAGATGCATGGAGCTTTGTATAAAAAGTGAAAGAAATTTAAAAACGTTAAGTTTAAATAAAAAGACTGAATTAGAATTACTAATAATAAATACAGTAATGTGATAGGATAGAAAATAAGAATAAATAAAAGAGAGTCAATCAAATAAATAGTAAAAAATAAATAACCGGTATTTCTACCGGTTTACTTACTATGCTGACAAAGCGTTTAATCTTGATGCTAATCTTGACTTTTTCCTGGAAGACATATTTTTATGTATTACTCCCTTTGAAACAGCCATGTCTAAAGCTTTAACTACATCTTTGTATGTTGCAGTTGCTTCTTCAACATTTTTTTCTATAAC
>CAYYWN010000041.1:0-12254 GCA_964474485.1 uncultured Clostridium sp.
TGCGGTTAATTATCTCTTAGCTACATTATAATTTCCTTTATCCATTCTATTATCAGCCACATATCTTTTAAAGTCCCATTTATTTAAAAACTTTTCTGTATCTCTATATCCTTTATCATACAAGGTTTGAGCATTCTTCCTTGCAATATCAAAGTCTGTAGATTTCATTCCCTTAGATTCAATAATTACGGTTCTAACTAAATCTTTATCTCTAATAAACCTTTGTCCATCAACATACAATGGAGCCTGAACTACATCCTGTACAAACCCTATAATATTACAATGACCTGTACTAGTTTTACTATCTTTATCCTGTAGCTTTAAACCAAAGGTCGGCCATCTCGGTATCCCTTCAACATCAAATATCCATATAGGAAAGTTACTTAAAAGTCCACCATCCACAATAAAGCTGGGGCCAGTACCACCTTTTAAAATATAAGGTGTAAAATACAGTGGTATGCTAGCACTCATTCTAACAGCTTTTGCAATTTCAAATTCTCCTGGGTCTATATTATATTTACTTAAATCATCTGGAAATACAACTATCTCTCTTCTCGTTATATCTGAAGCTATAATCTTAAGTTTACTCTTTCCATTTTTCATAACATGCTTAAATTTTGTAACTCCCTTTGCTTTAAGAAGTGGGGATATAAACTTTTCTATGTTATCTCCATCATATAAGCCCTTTTTATTAAACAATTTAATTAACTTAAGCGGTAAAAACTTCTCATAACTATTGCTCTTTTTCATGAGAGAGTAATCTAACTCCTTCATAAGTTTATATAGTTCATCTTCGTTGTACCCTGCCACAACTAATGCTGCCATTATTGCTCCAGCAGATGTACCAGCACACCTTTTAATTTCATAGCCATGCTCTTTTAGAGAAGCTAATGCTCCAATAAAACTAATGCCAAGAACTCCTCCACCTTCAAAAACTATATCCACCTTCATATAATCACCCCATGTTTATAATATGGTTGTGAAAATTAAATGCCACATGATTTTATTTTATCTTGACTATTTCATTAGGCAAATGCTCCCTAAACAAAGTAATGATTCTATCATAATCCTCTTTTTTGTAATGGTGAATATCTCCATTTAAGTTATTGTGTATAAAGGCTACCCTTACATCCTTTTCTACTGATACTCGTACCTCTATCAACTTGTTCCAGTTTCCGTAGTTTCCAAGTCCTCGTACAGATCTAAACCCTTTAGAGGTAATTCCTTTTCTTGCTAAAGTTAGAACCAGTGATATTGCTCCTAAAACCCCTATTATGGTATGAATCCATGTTTTAGCGTAGAAATAAGTAATGCTAAGTATCACCATAGTACCTATTACTAAAAATATAATTTCTCCTATGTTTTTCTTTGTTTGAATGATCAAATCTTTTATCTCCATTAAATAATACAAGTCTACTATAATAATACAAAAGAAAACTAATCCGCTTACTATATCCATCTTTATACTCCTTACAACTTACAATTAAAATGCGATTATCTTACACCATGGTTTTTAAATAATCTTCTTTTGTTAGTCCAAAATAGATCTCATCGTAATATCTACCATTTGTATAAATATTTTGTTTTAAAACTCCTTCCTGTTCACAGCCAAGTTTTTTATGCATCTTAATAGACCCTTCATTTCCTTCTATGACACTTACGGAATATTTATTTAATCTTTTTTCCATAAACCCATACTTTAAAAGTATTTTCATGGCACTTGTTCCATAACCTTTACCCCTATGTTCGCTGCTAATTTTAAGACCCATGCCAAAGGTTCCATTTTCATAATCATCTAGTAATATATTTATTCTACCCACATGTATACCATCTAATGTCTCTATAGCAAATGCTATTCTACAATTATTAATAGCTAAATTTGCGATTCTCTCAGAATATTTTTTTGAGTTTAAAACTGTTGGTGGAAGATTAATTTCATAATCTGCTAATCTAGCTGCTGAAGTATCAAAATTAGTATAATAATCCCACTCCCAATCCTCTTCACTCCAGGCTCTTAATCTCACTAAATCACTTTGCCAAAAATAATTATCATATACTGCTTCTCTCATTACAGTTCCCCCTTTAAGATATAATTTTATAATTTATTTACCAAAGAAAATCCTTAAATCACTTCATCTTACAATAATATAGTACAGTTTCATATTGTAGAATCACCGTTCCATTATCATTATACTTCTCAAATAAAAGTTCTAATTCTGATATCATAGACTTAAACTTAGGATCTTCTTCATTAGGCATATAGGAATAAGACATTAACTCTCCCTTTAATCTATCAAAATTAAAAGTGTAGGGGTTGTAGAATACCTTTTCATGAACATTGTTCGGATAAAAAAAGTCTGGTATACTCTCACTATCTGCTTTTATATTTAAAGGCTGTCCATATTTCCATACAATCTCCATATATCCATTCATAAATTTATCATTACTTCTCTTTCTCCTGTTTACTAATAGTACAACCACACCTCCTTGCTTTAATATTCTAAGAAATTCTTCTTTTGTAGGCTTTGGGTCAAACCAATGAAATGCTTGAGCTGCTACAATAACGTCTATATGTTCTGATTGTAACTTAGTATTTTCTGAAGATGAGTCTATAGAGAAGAAATTGCTATAGCTAGAAAGAACTTCTTCAGCAGCTTGTCTCATTTCTAAATTAGGCTCTAAGCCATAAACAATATTACCATTATCTAAGAACAGCTTAGTAGAAAGTCCTGTTCCTGAACCTATATCCGCAATAATTGATTTTTCACTAAGTCCAATAGAACTGCGTAAGAAATCAATTACCTCATTAGGATAACTTGGTCGAAACTTAACATAATTTTCTACACGATTACTAAATCTACCTGTAGAGTTGAGTTCTTTTAAATTCATATACAATACCCCCTAACCATTTATTCCACATTTTTAATAACTACTTTTAATTTTCTCATTCTATTTAATCAACTCAGGTTTAATAAACTTACTATCATATAATACTTCTGAGTGGTTAGACATTATTAATTCTTTTTTTATTATATTTCCGGTAACTTTGTCAACTACTTTTCTATATATTTTATTATTTCTATAATACTTTGCATTTTTCTCACCAAAATACAAATCCTTTTCTATTATGTGGTACGATTTAGCTTCTTTGTTTAAAGCTCTTAGTTCTCCACAAAGATGTTTGTCCAGCCTTAATTAATATGCCGTTAACTTTTGGTGCCGATAGTTTAAGATTAGTGACCTTGTTTTCTTGAAGTTGAATATCCACATTTCCAAGTCTTCTCCTTATAAGAGAGTTGTGGGAATATAAAAGTACTGGTAACTTTTCCTCACCTTTTTCTGACGCATATTTATTATTATCTAGTATTCTTTTAATATATCTTTTGAGCCTCTCTTTTTTTACATATATTTCATAAAATAAAGGGCATAGCTCACAAAATAGTTTTCTCCCCATCCATTTCCTCCTATTAAATTAAATCAATTACAGACTTTTACCAAGGACGTTGTTTTCCAAGCCAACCTTGTTGCTCCCAATATTTTTTGTCAGTAGGATTAAAGTGAAACCTCATCTGAATAAAGCGCATTACAAAAAATAGTGCTTTTACTTTAAAACTTGGAGTTATATATTTATACTTTTTCTTTATTTTAACGGACAACTTATTCACATCTTGTTTTATTTGCTTTTTCTTTTTATTGCTAACACCCTGCCAATCAGAAGCGGCAACAGCCTTTCCATAAGTGAAAATTTTCCCTACTCCCCAATATGTTAAGCTCATTGTCATATCCTTTATTGCAGATTTCATTCCCCCACCCGCCGCGGTAGTTATAACCAGTACAGTTTTAGAGAACATGGCTTTATTAGGTCGATGTACCATAAATTGAAATCCAAAATGGTCAAGAAGTACTTTCATTTGACCAGTAACATGCCATACATAAACAGGACTTGCTAAAATAATTAAATCAGCCTTTTCCATTGCCATTTTTATAGGCTGAACTTTTTCATAGTGTGGACAAAACTCCTCACCCTTTACAAAACAACTTGTGCATCCACAACAAAAATTAGGCATATCTTTTGGCAAGAAAAATTCTGTTACATTTTCTTTTGTGACCAGTAATTCTTCTAAAAAAAGTTGTACTATATTATAGGTACTTCCTTTATGCTCAGTTCCATATACCACTATTACTTCCATGCGCATTCTCCTCTAAAACATTATACAAATATCATTAAGATATCTTTGCACCTATGAATTATTTCTCATTTTGTAACGTTTGAATTTCTAAGTATATAGCTTAATTTATCTTCCCATCTATCGTGCATATCGTAGCAATGTTCTTCTCTATTTAAAAAATCAAATCCAAATCTTTCAAGTATCCTTTGCATTTTGAAATTAGTACCCATTGTATCAGCATATATGTACTTAAGTTTCAAAGTATTAAATGCATAACCTATTGCCAATTCAACTGATTCTGTCCCGTATCCAAGTCCCTTGTAATCTTCATTGACAAGGACAATACCAAGTTCACATTGGCTTTTTTCATGATTAATCCTTTTAAAAGACATTTGGCCAATTGGCATTTCATCTAATAAAAAAATCCCTACTGTAGGATACCATGACTCCTTTTCAATAATAGAATAATAACCTTTATCTCCTCTTTTTTTATCATAAATATAAGGATCAGGGTCCATAACAGAGTCTGCAACATACGACTTCCAATATTGATGATATTCTTCTCTTGTAAATGTTCTTAAACAAATATTGTCACCTTGAATAATAAGCATAAGTTCCTCCACTAATCATAATATAAATAATCTTTTCTTCACAATATATAACAATTATCACACAATATAAAAATATAATTTAAAATGCGGTGAATTTTAGCTCCATGTAACATTAACTTTTGACAAACTTAATGTTATCAATATTATACCATTTATTCCATTATACATATACAAAAGATTACTTAAACAAGTATATTTGCAAATCCTATCCATGTCTTTACACTAAAAAGTCCACCTCTAAGTTAAATACCTAGAGGTGGACTTTAAAATTCTAAATAATATTCTTTTAAAATATATGATTAATTAAAGGTACTTTCCTTTCAAAGTAATTATATAATTTACTCTTTATTAATATTGGACATCCTTAAGGCATAATCCCTTAGCCTGAGCCATTGGACCTGCTTCTCTCTTTTTCTTTTCTGCTAAGATAGTTTCTACATCTGAAATATTAAGCCTTCCTCTACCTACATCTAAAAGAGTTCCTGTAATAATTCTTACCATGTTTAATAAGAATCCATTTCCATTAACCTGTATTTCTATAATACCTTGGTTTTCTGTTATATTTATATAATTTATGGTTCTAACAGTAACCTTAGTATTAGGTTTTAGGCTAGTAAAGCTTTGAAAGTCATGAGTTCCAACTAGAACTTCTGATGCCTTTTTCATATCATCTAAATTAAGTTTATCATTAGTATGATAAGTATATTTTTTATTAAATAGACTTCTAAATCTATTATTATTTATTGTATATACGTAGGTTTTTGACTTTACATTATATCTTGCATGAAATCTTTCTCCTGTGTCCTTCATAGTTTTTACTACTATATCTTCAGGTAAATATTCATACAAGTAATCTAGCATAGCATCTACAGTAAGATCACTTTCAGTATGGAAATTGGCTATGTAATTTTCAGCATGAACTCCTGAATCAGTTCTTCCGCAACCTATTACCTGAACATCTTCACCTGTCATTTTGGATAATACAGTTTCTATTTTATCTTGTATAGTTAAAACATCATCCTTTTGTTTTTGCCATCCTTTATATCTGCTTCCATCATATTCTATAGTCATTTTTAAATTTCTCATTTAGGCCCACCTTTAATTTATTTTCTTATTTATCTTTTTGTATTATTACTATTAATTATACATTGACTAGTGAAATAAAGCTAATGTATTATATATGGAGTTTGCTTTAACATGTGTATCCTTGTAGAATCCTAGAGGTATTTAATTAAAAATATTCATAGTCCCTAATAAGTTAGTATGCTCTAAAAATATCTTTACCCCCATTAATATAAGTATAACGCCTCCAAGTATTTCTGCATTTTTCTTTAGGAGTACCCCACAGTTTTTCCCTATGAATACCCCCATAAAACAGACTGCAAAGGTTATAATTCCTATTATTATAATAGAACTCACAATAGGAACCTTTAAAAGTGCAAAGCTTACACCCACTGCTAATGCATCTATACTTGTAGCTATTGAGAGCATAATCATAGTTCTGCTGTTTAAACACTCTCTAGGATTTTCGCTATTTTCACAGGCAATAGGCTTATTTTGGAAAGATTCATAAATCATCTTAATGCCTATAAACCCCAGTAGTATAAGTGCAATCCAATGATCTATTTTGGTTATGTGATCTTGAAACTTAATACCTAAAAGCCAACCTATAAGTGGCATAACCCCCTGAAAAAACCCAAAATAAGCACCTGTTTTTAATGCATCCTTAGCCTTTACATCGTAAATCAAAATACCATTAGTAATAGATACAGCAAAAGCATCCATGGACAGTGCAAATGCAGTGATGATAATAGTTAGTAAACTCATTTTTTTAAATCCCCCTTAAATAATTTAATGTTTTGTAATCATGTACTTAAAGATATTAGTCTAAGTGGTTTATCTTTGTGGTAGCTCACAGCAGTATAGTAACTTTAGATATGTACTTACTCTTTCTAAAATACAAATTCCAATTACTAAATAAAAAGAGACTCATATATAGCATAAAAATACTATATATGAGTCTCATTACTTAAGACAAGCCAGACTTTAATAAAGTCAATATGTTGACTATGCCACAGGAATTCCTGCCAATTACTCCCTCATAGGGTTAAATCCATATGTAATTATAAGGCTTATGTCATAATTTCAAAACAATTACATTATACTACTTACTGCTTTGAAATTCAATATATATTATGACTTTGCAGACGCTTATGTTGCTTACCAATTAGAATTATAATAACTCTATATATGGAATAATAGATTTTAAAAACTAATATTCCTTTCTAATACTCTTCCTTTTTATCTTTTATAAATTCGCTAGGTGAATATCCGGTATATTTTTTAAAGGACTGAGAAAAGTACCTATAATCTGGGTATCCTACTTCAAGTGCTACCTTTGCCACCTTAGTATTTGGCTCTCTTAAAAGTTCTATCGCTTTTTCCATTCTAAGTCTAGTTATGTATTCACTGAAACCTATACCCAAAACCTTTTTCATCTTTCTACTAAGATAACTTTCACTTAAATAAGCATAACTTGCCACATCCTTTAATGAAATATCCTCTTTGTAGTGATGATTTATAAATTCTACAGCTTTTTCTATGCCTGTTTCTTCAGCTGTTGCATCTCTTTCTCTTAAGATATTCACAACCTTTATAAGATAGGAATACACAAACTCATATAACTCATCTAAGGTATTTAGCTTTGCAGCATATGTATATATATTGGATTCTTCTAATTCCTCACTTTTCTTATATGTATTATAAGTTTTTAGTACTGAAAAGGCTTCTAATATTATTTCAATACTTACTCCTCTTATAAAATCTTCTTCTGATTTATAAATTTTAAATCTAGTAAATATGGCCTTTAATTTATCCTGAATCTTTCTTCTGTCTTTTGCCTTTATTAATAAATTCATCTCTCTTTTTTCTTTAGTGAAATCTAAAGTTATATGAGAATCACTTTTTAATATACTTTCAAAATATATTATCTTATTTTTCCCAAGGTAAAGCTTATGATTTATAGCCTCTTTACTCTCACTGTAACTTTCTTTTATATTTCTTAAAGGTTTTTTATTAGATACTCCAAGGGTTACAGTAATATTTAAAACATCATTTATTTCTTTAGTAAAATGCTTTAGTGTTTCTTTTAGGCTATCCTCATCTTCATTATCCTCAAGTACTATAGCTACCCTATAAAGATGGCAGTCTACAGCATAACATTTAGGGTTAAAATATTTATATATTAATTCTCTTATGCCCTTGTTTTGCATGTAAGACTTATCCATTGAATCTTCTTCCATGCGTTCATTATAGCTATCATTTTCTATACTTATGATTCTTATAGTATTTAAGTCTACTTTCGCTTCCCTTAAGCCTTCTAGCATTGATTCTTTATCTGAAAATCTACCTCTCATGGCATCTAAAAGTAACTTTTCTTGTTCTAAGGCTCTATTTAAACTAAGTTTATTTAATTCCTTTGTAGATCGTTTTATAGCCTCTATAAGTTCATCTTCATCTATAGGTTTTAATATGAAATCTACAGCTTTTAGCTTTATAGCTTCTTTTGCATATTGAAACTCATCGTACCCAGTGATTATTATAAACTTGCAATCTGGTAGAAACTCCCGTACCTTAAAAGCCATATCAAGGCCACTAATACCAGGCATATTTATATCTGTAATTATTATGTCAGGTTTTAAACTTTTAGAATATTCTATAGCTTCTATGCCATTAGAAGCTTCTCCACAAACCTTGCAGCCTAAGGAGTCCCAGTCTATAGTCTTTTTCATTCCCTCTCTTGCAAAGTATTCATCATCTACTATAAAAACCTTAAACAAGCTTTTCACCTCTGTTACTCATATTGTTACTCTCATCTGTACCTGGTATTAATATTTTAACAGAGGTAAATCCATCCTTTTCTTCTACAATTATCCCATAAACTTCTCCATAATGTATTTTTACCCTACTATTAACATTATCCATCCCTATTCCTTCACCTTTAGACTTACTATTTCCAAAGCCTACACCGTTATCCAGTATCTCAAAACATATAGTGTTATCTCTAATTGATCCTCTTATCTCTATGTTACCCTTACCTATCTTTTGTTCTAATCCATGGGTAATAGAGTTCTCCACTATAGGCTGTAGTAAAAATCTTAGCATATATTTATCGTAAACTTCTTCCTCTATATTTATCTTTACTTCAAATTTATCTCCATACCTTATCTTTTGAATCTTCAGGTAATTTTCTATCTGCTCTATTTCCTCTCTTACCTTAACTATATCACTAAGCTTACTGGTGCTATATCTTAAAAGCTTCCCTAAGGAAACCACCATATCTGTAACTCCCTTATAATCTTTTAATTTTGCCATCCAATGAATTGACTCTAGTGTATTATACAAAAAGTGAGGATTAACCTGTGCTTTTAAAGCTTTAAATTCCGATTCTTGCACTAAATACTGCTTTTCGTACACTTCTTTTATTAGTCTATTTATTTCCCTTACCATATCATTAAAGCTTTTTCCTAGCTGTCCTATCTCATCTTCGGTTTCAATATGGAAATTAACATCCCTTTCACCAGCTTCTACCTTCTTCATTAACCTTGAAAGTTCATTTATAGGCCTCGATATGCTTTTTGATAATATGTAAGAGGCTATTATAGACATAATCAAAATGATAACTATTACTATTATAAAGGTAAAAATAGCTACATATCTTTCTTTATATAGAATTTTTTTAGGTATCATCTCTACAATCTTTATGCCTGTATGTTTAGTTGTAGTGAAGTATGCTTTAAATGCCACCCCCTCTACCTTCATATCTATAGTACCCTTATCCTTTTCTAATATATCCTTTAAGTATTCTTCATGAAACTTAAAGCCAGTTCTGTTTTTATGCCTTTTATCTGTAATTATGTATCCTAATTTATCCATTACATATATATTATTCTCGTCATATAAATTTGTATTTTTAAATACATCTGTAAAATAATCATCATAAACATCGGATATTATGTACCCTAAAGGTCCGCCTTCATCCTTGTTTGTAACCTGTTTTCCTATAGCCATAACTATATCCTTACTGTCCATTCCATCTACTCTTCTATGGATAAATGATAGTTCTTTTCCTTCACTTTTGTCCATTATCTCAAAAAAATTTCCTCTTGAGTCTTCATAAATTGGTACACTATATTCTGTGGTGCTAAATCTACTTTTCCTATTTAAATCCACAATATGAATAGGTACATCAAAACTTTGAGTTGCTAATACTCCATTGGAAATTTTATACATGGTTTGTATATCTTTAAACCTTTCATCGTAGGTATCATATTTTTTCGTTTTGAGAATAGATTGTACGTCCTCATTATATGACATATAATTGGTAATCTTAATAAAACTTAGGATCGTGGAGTCTATAAGCTTACTTGTAGATTCTAAGCTTTCAGTAACACTATTATTTATCTTAGTTTGACTAAACTTTTTTAAATTTTTATAATAGAATATAGACATGATTATAATAGGTACTAAAACTATAATCATAAAGGCTTTAAAAAGTCTATTTCCAAAGGATTTATCTTTAAATTTATACCTCATTTTTTATCTCACTTTACTATAATTTATGGACTTTAATATAAATATTATATCATAAAGGCATAAAAAAAATATAAGATAAGATGTTAAAATAATACTACCTTAACACTTTACCTTATATTTAAAAATTATCTACCTTATAAGTTATAATACACTAACCTTCATTATAAAATCATTTTCCATAATATCATGCAATAGTTCACCGCTCTTTATATACTTAGGTGCTAGAATAGTATATAAACTAGTTTTAATATGAGGATTATAATCTTCTGGCTCTTCATCTTCGTCCTCTATACTATATTCTATATTTTTTATCTTTATTTTCTTTCTGCTAAAATAATCATTAAGGACTTGCGATTGAAGCTTTTCATCATCATATTGTATTTCAATCTTCATTATCTTACCCTTGTATAGAAATTTGCTTTCAAATCTTTTTAAAATTCCTAAAATAGCTATTACACTTACCCCGGAGAGTATAGATAGCACATAATAGCCCATGCCTACTGCAAGTCCAATACAGGCTACTACCCAAAGGCTAGCCGCTGTGGTAAGTCCTTTTATAGAACCTTTTTCATGAATTATAGCCCCTGCTCCTAGAAATCCTATACCACTAACAACCTGTGCTCCCATCCTTCCTACATCAGATTTCACGGCACTAGCTAGTATTGGATTTTCAATAACCTTTTTAAGAGAATCATCCACTGCCTGAATTTGTATCATAGCTATAACCGCAGCACCAACACAAACTAGTATATGAGTTCTAAACCCTGCTGGTCTATTTCTAGATTCTCTCTCATATCCAATACCACCTGCTATTACAATTGCCATTAATAATCTAAATATAATCTCATAGGTTGTCATGGTTCCCCATCCTCTCTAAATTATATGAATATTAAGCGGTGAAAAGTCAATTTTAACCTTGTCTCCTTCTTTGAATACTTCTCTTCCTTGAGGATTATTATCTTGAATTTTAATTTCAGTATTCTTAGTTTTTACTATATAGTCTTGGTATGATCCCATAAATGTGGATAAAAGAACATCCACATCAATTATACCATACCTAGCTATAGTAACGGCTTCTGGTCTTAGCACAACTTTACATTCTTCCCCTGCTTTTTTTGTTCCCTTATAATTAACTTCTATTTCCTGTCCTTCTATTTCTATAGTTGCTTTATCATTTTTAACGTCTAATATTTTACCCATTATAAAATTAGCTGTACCAATAAAGTCAGCAACAAATTCAGTCTTTGGTGTATAATATATCTCTTTAGGTGTACCTACTTGCTCTATTATACCTTTATTCATTATAATGATTCTATCTGAAAGACTCATAGCTTCAGATTGATCGTGAGTTACATATATAGCTGTAATACCTACCTTTTTTTGGATCTTTCTAATTTCTGTCCTCATATAAACTCTAAGTTTTGCATCTAGGTTTGATAAAGGTTCATCAAATAGCAATACCCCAGGTTCCATAACAAGAGCTCGAGCCAAGGCAACCCTTTGTTGCTGTCCACCTGATAATTGGTTAGGGTATCTATTTTCCATACCTGTTAACCCTACTAATTCTATTATATTACTAACCTTATCTTTTATAGTCCCTTTATCCATCTTTTTTAATTTTAATCCATATGCTATATTGTCATATATGTTATAGTGTGGAAATAAGGCATAGCTTTGGAAAACCATAGAGGTATCTCTTTTATCTGGAGTAAGATCATTAATAATGTCTCCACCTAGATATATATCTCCTGAAGTTGGTATCTCAAATCCTGCTACCATTCTTAAAGTAGTGGTCTTTCCACAACCAGATGGTCCTAGAAGAGTAACAAATTCGCCAGCCTTTATGTCTACTGAAATATTATCCACAGCTTTAAATTCA
>CAYYWN010000042.1:0-11810 GCA_964474485.1 uncultured Clostridium sp.
TTAATGTATTACCAGCATTTAAAATGATATTTGTTGGAGCCTTTAAACCAGAAGAAGTTTTAGGTGGAGCTATAGGAGTTCGTGTTAAACAAGCTGTTAGATATGGTGTTAAAAGAGGTTTATTCTCTAATGAAGCTGGTATGGGATCTACACCTCATGCTCATGCTGTAGCAAAGGTTAGCCATCCTGGAGAGCAAGGTACAGTAGCTATAGTCAGTGTATTTTTAGATACATTTATAGTTCTTACTATGACAGCTTTAGTTATATTATCAACAGGAGCACTAGATACAGGAACTACAGGAATTGAACTTACGCAAAATGCATTTTCCATGGGATTTAAGAGTTTAGGGAACTTTGGAAATGTATTTATTGCTATATGTTTATTATTCTTTGCATTTTCAACTATAATAGGTTGGTACTTCTTTGCAGAAGCAAACGTAAAGTACCTTTTTGGAAGTAACCATTTAAATCTATTTAGAATCTTAGTTCTACTATGTATAGTAGCTGGATCCGCTTTAAAGGTTGATTTAGTTTGGGAACTTGCAGATACATTCAATGGACTTATGGTTATACCTAATCTTATAGCACTTATATTCTTGTCATCTAAGGTTAGTACTAATTTAAAGGATTATGAATCAAGGAATTATAAATTAAAAGATTATTAATTCATAGATTGAAATCTTAAATTTAAAGGTAGCTACCAAACGTGGTAGCTACCTTTTTTATCTTGACTAAAGGTGTAAATTTGTCAAAGTACTCTTTATTTGTAGTACAACCCAATTAGAAGCGCTTGTATTACAAAATTCATGGGCTTCACCCTTTGGAGAAAATATAATATCTTTTTCTTTTAAGCACATTTTTTCATTATTTATGGTAATTATGCCTTCACCAGAAATCACATAAAAGACCTCATCAATATCAGAATGTTTATGGTTAGGTGTGGTTTGTCCAGGGGCATAAAGAAGAAGACCTACATCAAGTTGTTCCTCCTTGAAGATAGCTTTACGCTCACTTCTATCAGATGCAAATTCTATTATACTTTCAATGTTGATTTTTTCCATTATTTTCACCTCTCTAATGATATAATTTATATTTTGAAAATAGCTTACCTTAGACCAATTTTATAAAGGGACCATGTCCTGTTGCTATATATTTAACTTCAATATTTCTCAAGTTATTTTGTAAAGTTTTAAGTCCATCTATGGAAGGTATGTTTTGAAGGGTTAGGTTATCCACTTCATTCTTCCAAGTTGAATAAACTTCTTTTTTGAATATGTTATCAGTTCTTATAAAGAGATCACTACCAAATAAGATTTTTCGGGTTAAATCAATAGCTAATAGACCTTCCCATAAATGAGCTTCAGATGGATAAGGAATAAATTTTAGCTTAAAACTATTAGTTTCTAAAATTTCATCTGGCTTTTTAATGATAACTTCATTTGTAAATCCAAAACCTATAAGTTGCCTTGCAGTAATAGATGAACAGATCGTCTTAACATTAGGAAAGTGACTCAATAAATAATTTAATCCACCACATTCGTCATATTCAAAATGAGAAACAAAAACATATTGCAACTCTTTTCCATTTAACAACCCTTTTATCTTCGGTATTAGTTCTTGTGTTTGATGCACACTTCCAGTATGAACAAGTAATGGTTCATCGCCCATCAATAAGTATTGATTAAACGTTAAAGGAATTACTTTATTTTCTGTAGTAAATTCATATAAATCATCAAGAATTTTAACTTGTTCCATGTATATGTCTCCTTTCATAATTAAATTATTCAACCCAATTTATGCGAACCTTTCTTGACTTGATAATCAAGTGGTTCTATACTTACTATATAACCCTTGCAAACTTTTAGCAAGAAGGCACTAATTTGTTTGATACTTACCAAATAGTAAGTGTTAGATATTATATAGATTGGAGAGATTAAAATGTCATGTGATAAATCATGTCCTATTGAACATACGATAAATTTAATCGGGCATAAATGGAAGGTACTCATATTAAGAAATCTTCACAATGAAGGAACACAAAGATTTAACCAACTTAATAAAGGGATTAAAGGTATAACTCAGAAGATGCTGACACAACAGCTACGTCAGATGGAAGCTGATGGACTCATTGATAGAAAGGTTTATCCAGAAGTTCCACCAAAAGTTGAATATTCACTTAGTAAGCTCGGACAAACATTAAAGCCAGTATTGGAATCAATGAATAAGTGGGGTATAGAACATATTGAGAAAACCACTTAGTAATTAAAAGAAGTGCGTTTATTTTATATATAAAAGTCAAAACAGATTGATTTGTACATAGTTTTATGGTAATATAGTTTTGTTAGTTATCTATAATATAAATTTAAAATATGCGATAGTACCTCAACTGGATAGAGGACTCGGCTACGAACCGAGCTGCTGCGGGTTCAAGTCCTGCCTGTCGCACCATACAAAAAAGTAGATTCTTTTGAATCTACTTTTTTACTATGACGTTAAATAACATCAACATTATTTAACACTTTTTCTAATTTTTTAAAGACCTTGTCCCAACTCATTTCTTCAATTTCCTCTAAGACCTTACTATCTATCTTATTAAGATTAAGAGTTTTATAAATTCGAGTTTCTATAGCGTTACTTAGTCTCTTTTCATACTCAGCTAATTCATATTTATAAGGGCGGTCGATGCTGTCCATAGTGGGCATTTGTACGTACTCTATAACTCCACTATTATTTATATTTTCGCCTATCCAGGATTTAATGCCTGGTAGATCATTAACAACAACTCTTAGTCCAGAGGCCAGTGCTTCTATAATAACTAAGGGTAAGCCTTCATAAAAGGAAGGTAAAATGAAAATATCAGATTTTCTAAAATAACTTGCAAGTTTAGCTTGAGATATTGCTCCAGTGAAAGTTACATCATAATTACAAATCTTAGCTTGTTTTTTTATTTCAATGGTATCGAGTCCTGCTCCACCGCCAATTAAGGTAATATTTAATTCATCCTTACTAAAATTCAAATTATTAAGTGATGAGATAAGAGAAGAAAGTCCTTTAGAAAAGCTAATCTTACCTGCGTAAACAATTTCTACTTTTTTCTTTTGTGTGGATCCATTACCTATATCTGAATTATTTAAGTTTGTATATTTGCATTTATCCACATATTCTTTAGTATAAAATAAGTCTTTATTATATCCACTTCCTATAATTTCTATATCTTTTTCATTTATATCAAAAGTATTAGTTATTAAATTTTTGTTTTCTTCATTTAAAGCTAATATCTTATTTATTTTTCTGCAATTTTCTATAACATATGGTTTAAACCTAGGATTTAACTCTAATTGTCTTAAATCGCTCCCATGACTTATGGCTACCATGGCAAGGCTTGGATACAGATTTTTAATAAATGCAGTTAATATCCATAAATGATGACTTATTATTATTTCAGGTTGAAAGTTTTTTATAGCTTCGTCTATAGTTTTTTTAAAAGCCTTTTTAAAATCATTTAATTTAATTTCATCAATTTCATCATATCTTGTAGAATCATAAGGCATGATATCACTCATACCGACTACAGAAAAAGGTAGTGCTTTTGTATTAAAGTATACAGGGTAGTAATTTTTATCTTCTATAAATGAAGGTTTAAAATTTTCTTCAAATTGTATACCACAAATTAGAGCTTGAGCATAACCATGATTATGCCCCTGCTCCATAATTTCTTTAGCATATATACCACTTCCAGTTTTATCTGGTTTTTGTGATGTTATATGTAGGATTCTCTTTTTATTATATAAATTACTATTGTTGTACATGAATATCTTCCAATTCCGTAGAACTTACGCCGTAAGCTTGCATGGTTTTATGAACATATTTCATAGTCTTTTCAACAGCTAGTTCTACTGTATAGGTATTGTTCTTACTTAAAAGTTTAGACAACATACCTCTATATATTAAAACATTCATCTCATTAATATCCTTTAGATCTTCCTCTTTTAGAAAGCCTTCTTCAGCTGAAGATTTTAATAATTTATAGTCTCTTATATATATATTATCCTCTAAAAGCATGGGTAAAAACTTTTTGGATTCATCTCCAAGCTCTTCTGGAAATATGGAATAATAACTATTAATAGATTCATTTACTGTGTCTGAAGAAAATTCACTAAAAAATATTAAGTTATAAATTTCAGGTTTTAAATAAGAGTGATAAGAAAAACATAACCAGACATTAAGATAAGTTTCTAAAGAACTTTTAGAGCCTTTAGTATAGCTGTAAAGATCTTTCGCGTAGTCTTTTAAGTACTTTAAAGAAGCAAAGAATAATAGATGATTTAAATTTTCAAAATAATTATATAAGGTTGCACTATTGTAACCAGCTAAACTAGCAACTTTTCTTATAGTTACAGCCTCCATACCTTCTTCTTCAATAATCTTATTTGTAGCTTCTAAAAAATAGCTTAACATTCTTTTCTTTTGCATTTCTTTATTATCCATGATTATCTCCAATATCAATATATTATCATTTACATAAAATATTATAACATAAGTTAAGGTAATTACTGAGGGTATTTAAATTTAAGGTATTTTAAAGATTAAGCATAAAATTAAAAGTAGGTGAGTTTTAATAATAAATTTTAAAGAAATAAAGATATAATATTTAAAAATATTATAGTAACTTAGATAGCTATTGCTAAATCCTATAGGTATGATTTGTTAAAACTATAACATAATCAGGAATTTATATCATAATCACGTTTACATAGTAATCATGATTATGATATAATTTGTCTATACCATTCAGAAAACTTAGAACAATCTTAAAAAAGTATAAACTTATGAAAGTTCTTAGATGTTTTAAAAAATGTATCTAAGATAAATCTTAATGAACAACATTATTTAACATTATATTATTAATCTTATTTGAGAGGAGAGTCTTTAATGAAATTAGAAATAGGTAATTTTCACGTTAGAGAAATCGTTTTCGGAGAAAAGACAGGTTATTTAAATGGAATATTAACAATTAATAAAAAAGAGACCTTAGAATTTATAATGGAAGATGAGCATATAACTGAGGCAGAACTTTATATAGTAAAACCTGGTGACAAAGTTAGGTTATGTCCTGTAAAAGAGGCTATTGAGCCTAGAGTTAAATTAAATGGTGATGCTTTATTTCCAGGATATACAGGAGATCTTTCAAAGGCGGGTGATGGTAGAACTCATGCTTTAAAAGATTGTAGTATTTTGGTAGTAGGAAAACATTGGGGTGGATTTCAAGATGGCTTAATTGATATGAGTGGTGAGGGAGCTAAATATACTTATTACTCCCAGCTTAAAAACATAGTTCTTGTAGCAGATACTGATGAAGATTTTGAGAAAAGAGAACAACAAAAGAAAAATGCAGCTTTAAGAAAGGCTGGACATAAATTAGCAGAATATATCGCACATTGTGTAAAAGACTTAGAGCCTGAAGATATAGAAACTTATGAATTAGAGCCTATATCTAAAAGAAGCACGGATATACAAAGCCTTCCTTCTATGGTTTTTGTAATGCAAGGACAATCTCAAATGGAAGATGGAGCATATAACGATTTAGTTTATGGATGGGATGCAAATCACATGGTGCCAACGTATATGCATCCAAATGAAATTTTAGATGGAGCAGTTATATCAGGTAGCTTTATGCCTTGTTCTTCAAAGTGGGCAACTTATGACTTCCAAAACAACCCTACAATAAAGAGATTATATAAAGAGCATGGTAAAACTATTAACTTCTTAGGGGTTATAATGTCTAACTTGAATGTTGCTTTAGAGCAAAAAGATAGATCAGCTCTATTTGTAGCTCAAATAGCAAAATCCTTAGGTGCAGATGGAGCTATCGTTGCAGAGGAAGGATACGGAAATCCAGATGCAGACTTTGTAGCTTGTATTGTAGCTTTAGAGGATGCTGGTGTAAAAACTGTTGGGATAACTAATGAGTGTACTGGTAGAGATGGTAAATCTCAACCGCTTGTAACCTTAGATAAAAAGCTAGATGCCATAGTTTCTTGTGGGAATGTTTCACAGCTTATAGAATTACCTCCTATGGAAACTGTTCTTGGAGAACTTGAAGCCCTTGGAAGAGATGGATTATCTGGAGGTTGGGCAAATGATGAAATTATAGGACCTTCTGTAAGGGATGATGGATCTATAGTTATGGAAAACAATGCAATGTTCTGTGGTGACCAAGTAGTTGGTTGGTCTACTAAAACTATGAAAGAATTTTAAGGAGGGGATACTATGAAGAAAGCAATTCTTTACATAAATCAATTTTTTGGACAAATAGGTGGAGAAGATAAAGCTGACTTTTCGCCAGTTATTAAAGAAGGCCTTGTAGGTCCTGCTATTGAACTTAATAAAAGCCTCAATGCAGAGGTTACTCACACTATAATATGTGGTGATAATTTCATGGGATCAAATACAAAAGAAGCGGTAAATATAATACTAGACTTTTTAAAGGATAAAGAGTTTGATATATTTATAGCAGGTCCTGCTTTCCAAGCTGGTAGATATGGAGCAGCTTGTGGAACCATATGTAAGGTTATAAAAGAAAAGTTTAATGTGCCTGTAATAAGCTCTATGCATGAAGAAAATCCTGGAGTTGAAATGTTTAAAAAAGACATGTATATATTAAAGGGTGGAAAAAGTGCAGCAAAAATGAGAGATGATATAAAGTCTATGGCAAGCCTTGGCAATAAGCTTCTTAATTCCGAAGAAGTTTTAGGCTCAGATAAAGAAGGTTATTACGAAAGAGGAATAAGACATCAAGTTTTTAGAGAAGACCAAAAGCCTGCTTCTGATAGAGTAGTAGAAATGCTAGTAAAAAAATTAAACAATGAACCTTTTGAAACTGAGCTTAAGATTCCAGTTCTAGATAGAGTTGCAATAGCTACAGCTATAAAAGATCTAAGTAAATCTAATATAGCAGTTGTAAACACAGGGGGAATAGTTCCAATAGATAATCCAGATAGAATACAATCTGCTTCAGCTACAAGATGGGGTAGATATGATATTAAAGGAATAGATGACCTAAAAGGTGGAGTATATAAAACTATACATGCGGGGTTTGATCCTGCAGCTGCAGATGCTGATCCAGATGTAATAGTTCCGATAGATGCCCTAAGAACTTATGAAAAAGAAAATAAAATAGGTAAGCTTCACGATTATTTTTACTCTACAGTGGGAACAGGAACCACTCAAGCAGAGGCTGCTAGAATGGCAAAAGAAATGATTCCTTACTTAAGAGAAGATAACGTGGATGGGATTATATTAGTATCCACATGAGGAACTTGTACGCGTTGCGGTGCAACCATGGTTAAAGAATTCGAAAAAGAAGGATTTACAATAGTTCAAATGTGTAACTTAATTCCAGTTGCTACCACTGTAGGAGCAAACAGAATAGTTCCTACTATATCAATACCATATCCATTAGGACATCCAGCTACAACAAAAGAAGAACAATGGAAATTAAGATATCATAGAGTAGGCATAGCACTAGATTCACTTACAACTGATATTAAAGATCAAACTGTTTTTAGAGTAAAGTTTTAGAATAATTCCCTATAAGGTGAGTTCCATGTTTACCCATGGGACTCTACTTATAAATATCTTAATTTATAGTTAGGTAGGTGGAATAAATGAAAAACAATACAATTGAGAGATCAAAGAAACAAGGGCAACCCGTTTATTATATATCATTGATTATAACCTTTATAGTAGTTTCATGGGCGATTATATCAAAAGATAGTTTTGCTAAAGCAGCAGATAATTTATTAAATACCTTAACTAATAACTTTGGGTGGGCATATCTACTATCTATGCTTATATTTGTAGGATTTGCAATGACATTAGCCTTTAGTAAATATGGAAATATAAAGCTTGGATCAGATGATTCAAAGCCGGAATACAGTACAGCATCATGGTTTGCTATGCTATTTGGAGCTGGCATGGGAATTGGTCTAGTATTTTGGGGAACAGCAGAAACGTTATCACACTTCATAGCACCACCGGGCTTAGAGCCAGGTTCGGCAGAAGCAGCTAGCTTTGCAATGAGAGCTTCTTTCATGCACTGGGGATTTCACCCATGGGCAAACTATTCTATAATAGGATTAGCACTAGCATATTTTCAATTTAGAAAGAATAAACCAGGATTAATAAGTAGTATATTTGAACCTTTAATAGGTGAAAAGAGAGTTAATGGACCTTTAGGAAAAGCTATAGATATATTTGCAGTACTTGCTACAGTAGCAGGGGTTGCAACCTCCTTAGGACTTGGTACGCTTCAAATAAATAGCGGACTTAAATATCTTTTTGGAGTACCAGAAACTCATTTAGTTCAAGTTCTTATAATTGTAGTAATAACAATAATTTTTATTTGGTCAGCTGTGAGTGGTATAGAAAAAGGAATAAAACTCATTTCTGATGTGAATTTATACTTAGCTTTTGGACTTTTAATATTAGCACTTCTAATAGGACCTACTGTAAAGATTATAAATTTATTATCTAATGGATTAGGTTCTTATCTAGGTAACTTCCTCCAAGATAGTCTTCAAATTGAAGCATTTGGCGATAATTCTTGGCTTAACGGATGGAGAATATTTTATTGGGCTTGGTGGATAGCGTGGGCTCCTTTTGTTGGTACATTTATAGCTAGGATATCTAAGGGAAGAACCATAAGAGAATTCGTATTAGGAGTTATAGTTGCTCCATCCATAGCTTCTTTTGTATGGTTTTCAGTATTTGGAACTATGGGAATAAACTTAGGTATTGAAGGTATTCTATCCATGGATGCTTTAAAAACTGTTGCAGCTTCTCCAGAAACAGCTTTTTTTGTAATAATGAGTAATTATAAATTAGGGGTTATACTATCTTTTATTGCAGTATTTTTATTAGGTACATTTTTTGTAACCTCTGCAAATTCAGCTACCTTTGTACTTGGTATGCTAACATCAAAGGGTGATTTAAATCCCTCAAACAGAAAGAAGATAGTTTGGGGATTAGTTCAATCATTACTTGCTACGTCTTTATTACTTGCAGGAGGACTAAAATCATTGCAAACTGCTTCGGTAGCTGCAGCATTTCCCTTTATATTCATAATGATTTTTGCTTGCATTTCATTATGGAAGGCTCTTTCTGAAGAAAAGATATAAAATAGAATGTTATTTTATTAGACAAGTTAGTGGTAGTGTATAGATTTTAGACACTACCACTAACTTGTCTATGGTACATAATTTGAGCCTGATGTATATTAATCTTATAGCAACAGAATAATATACAATATGGAGGTAATCAATATGAGTAAAGATGTTAAAAAGAAACAAGCTTATTTCGTAGGTGGAGGCCTTGCTTCTATGGCAGGAGCAGCATATCTAATTCGTGATTGTGGATTTGAAGGTAAAGACATTCATATACTTGAAGGTCTGAATATATTAGGTGGTAGCAATGATGGAATAGGGGATTCAACTAAAGGATTCGTATGCCGTGGTGGTAGAATGCTTAATGAAGAAACCTATGAAAATACATGGGAATTACTTTCCTCTATACCATCATTAGAACATGAGGGTATGTCAGTTTGTGATGAAATTTTAGCATTTGACCATGCTCATCCAACTCATGCTAATGCAAGATTAATAAACAAAGATGGGGAAGTTCAAGATGTTATGTCTATGGGATTCAACACAGCTGATCGATTAGCTCTTGGTAAACTTATGATTACACCAGAAGAAAAACTTGATAATATACGTATTTGTGATTGGTTTGCACAAACTCCTCACTTTTTTGAAACAAACTTTTGGTATATGTGGCAAACAACATTTGCTTTCCAAAAATGGTCAAGTGTCTTTGAACTTAGACGTTATATGAATCGTATGATGTTTGAATTCTCGCGTATTCAAACACTAGAAGGGGTTACTAGAACTAAATATAATCAATATGATTCAATAATATTACCAGTTAAGTCTTATCTTAAAAAGTTCGATGTAGACTTTAGCTTAAAATGTATAGTTACTGACATTGAGTTTAAAGATGGAGATGGAATAACAGCTACAGCTATTCACTATAAAGATAGTGATAAAGAAAATGTTCTTCAACTTCAAGAAGGAGATCTTTGTATTGTTACAAATGGTTGTATGACTGATAATGCTACTCTAGGAGACTTTAAAACAGCAGCAAAGATGGTAGCAGAAAAGCCAATGTCAGCAGAGTTATGGGGAAAGATTGCGGCTAAGAAAGATGGTCTTGGTAATCCTGAACCTTTCTTTGGTAATGCTGAAGAAAGCAACTGGGAGTCATTCACAGTTACTTGTAAGGGTGATAAGTTATTAAAAATGATTGAAAAGTATTCTCGTAACGTACCTGGAAGTGGAGCTTTAATGACTTTTAAGGATTCAAATTGGTTAATGTCAATAGTTGTTGCAGCACAACCACATTTCCCAAATCAAGATAAAGACACAACTATTTTCTGGGGATACGGATTATACACTGATAAAGTAGGAGATTATGTTAAAAAACCAATGCGTGATTGTACTGGTGAAGAAATGTTAATAGAATTATTAAATCACCTACATTTTGAAGATGAGATGGAAGATATCATGAGCACAGTTATCAATGTAATTCCTTGTATGATGCCTTATATAGACGCTCAATTCCAACCTCGTGCAATGAGTGATCGTCCAAAAGTTGTTCCAGAAGGTTCAACTAACTTTGCAATGATCAGTCAATTTGTAGAAATTCCTGAAGATATGGTATTTACAGAGGAATATTCTGTAAGAGCAGCAAGAATGGCAATATATAAATTGCTTGGATTTGACAAGAAGATATGTCCTGTCACTCCACATCAATACGATGTTCGTACTTTATTCAAGGCTCTAAACACATCTTACCGTTAATAGTGAGTGGAGCTTATTTATAAGTTTGTACAAAAAAGCTTGTAGCAATTGCTACAAGCTTTTTTGGCGGAGAGAAAGGGATTCGAACCCCCGGTACATTTTGTGTACACTTGTTTTCGAGACAAGCACCTTAAACCAACTCGGACATCTCTCCATAATAACTATCTTTATACTACATTAAAAGTATACTAAATATAAAAATATAAATCAATATAAATTAAATAATCATTTATTTCTTAGTGACTTAAAAAACTCTTTTAAAATTTCGCTACACTCATTATTATAAAGCCAATTTACCTTTATATTAGAATTAATATATTGATTATTAACTAAGTTTAGAACTGAGCCACAACCTCCAAGGTTTGGGTCAAAGGTTCCTATATTAAGCTCTGACAATCTTGATTGAACAATGGCTCCAGCACACATTATACAAGGCTCTAAGGTTACAAACATGCTACATTCATTTAGTCTCCAGTTTCCAAGGGTCTTAGAAGCTTCATTTATAGCAATGATTTCAGCATGTGCTAGGGGGCTTTTGATGGTTTCTCTTAAATTATGACCTCTTCCGATTATCTCGCCATTCTTTACTATAATGGCGCCTATAGGAACTTCACCTAGGTATAAAGCCCTTTTAGCCTCTTCTAAGGCTGCATTTATAAATTCCATTTTTAAAATCCCCTTACGTTAATATATAAAATAAAGCCCTGTGGTCTACACAGGGTAAATGCTAGAAGTTACGTAAATATACGTACTTTCTTTATTCTATTTTTATCAAGCTCTTCAATAACAAATTTAGTTGTATCAAATTGTATATTTTCGCCTGTATCAGGAAATCTTCCAAGTTGACCTATTATAAAACCTCCTATAGAATCAAATTCTTCTGATTCCATGGAT
>CAYYWN010000043.1:0-11254 GCA_964474485.1 uncultured Clostridium sp.
AATTCTACCTCCTCCACTTCTCCATGTGTACCCATTATTAGCTTTGGAAATAATCTAAATACTCTCCACATACTCATATTATTAACAATGCATATATCTAAAAGCCCATCAGTAACTTTGGCATATGGTGCTACTTTCATTCCTCCGCCATAGTACTTTCCATTAGCTATAGCAATTAAAAGAACCTTTCTTTTTATAGTAGTCCCATCTATAAGTATATCTACATCTATTCCCTTAAATTTATACATAGTTAAAAATATACTCAAAAAATAAGCTAGACTTCCACTTAGAAAAGGCTTTTGTTTTAAGTGTCTTGCATTTTGTGTAACAGCAGCATCAAAACCTATGGATGCTATATTAATAAAATACTTTTTATTAATTTTTCCTAAATCCATAAATTCTTCGGAGCCTTCAATGGTTCTTCTAAGTATATCTTTATGATTTCGATTCTCTATAATACTTTTGATAAAATCATTTCCTGTTCCTGCTGGAATAACTGCAAGACTACTGTTACTACCTATTATTCCATTTAAAACCTCATTTAATGTTCCATCTCCACCTATGGAATATACTCTATAATCATTACTAGCTACATATTCCCTTACTAAACTTGTTGCATGTCCTTCTCTTTCAGTTGTTTCTATAAAATATTCTTCTTTATTTTTAAAATAATCTTTTATTTCTTTAATAAATGTAATAGCTTTTCCCTTACCAGCTTTAGGATTTATTATGAATAAATGTTTCATTAATTTTCCCCTTTAAGTTAAGTTTAGAACCTTCATTATATTATACTAGGTCTATTGTAATATAAATTATAATATATAAAAAGGATTTTCAAAAAAGCTTCTCAATATTATATTGAGAAGCTTTTAACACCTAATCTTAATTTTGAATATAAAAAGCTATAATCTTATAATTTAATTGTATTATCAGCCTTATTCATAGCCTCTACTATTGTATACATATTTGATATATCTCCTATAAGCAAATCATCCTTCAGATTATAAAAATCAAGGCATGTACCACAGCTAGTAATGTTTACTCCTTTATCTTTTAACCCCTCTAAGCTATCTATAACGCTAGACCCTTTGGTAGTAAGTTTAACTCCAGAGTTTAAGAATATAATGTCTGATGGCATGTCATCACTTTCAGACAAAGCGTACATATAGCTTTTCATGAGGTTTGCTCCTAAAATTCCATCTCCTTCTCCAAGTTTATCAGTACCTACAACTATTACTAATTCCTTACTAGACTTCATAATTTCACAACCACAATCTTCTTTAGTTATGGTTATATTAAATAACCCTTCTGAATCTACTACCTGATATTTATATCCATTCCCTTGTGCAAATTTACATATATTGTTTTTTGCAACGTCGTTATCTACGATTATTAATCCATGACCCTCTTTTATAGAATCAAAATACTTTTTAGTGTTTATAACAGGCTGTGGACATTTAAGACCTTTACAATCAATTGTATGTATCATATTAATTCACCTCTTATTTTAATAGTTTAAAACATAGCTTTATTATAACATCAATAATCAAATTAAATTATTTGTTTTATAAATAGCTTTAAGTAAGCCTATTTGATAATATAATAAAGCCTATTTATATAAACTAATTTGATATTTACTAAATTAGTTTATTAAATACTTACCTTTGCCTTCACTTTATTTAAATTGTATCCTATAATTATATAGTTAGATCAACAGATAATTAATATAATCTTAATATTATAATAGAAAGGATGATTGATATGTTAAATATGAAAACACCAATGTCTCACAGTAAAGGTAGTGTACATAGAGGAGTACTATTTTTTATTACATTATTTAGTATCACTTTTAAGTGTATTCTTTTCCTATCATTTATTAATAACAAAAATACATATAGTTTTAATTTAGCCTTAGGGTTTAAATCTTCAATTTATTTTTTAAATTATTATTTAGCTTTTATACTACTTTTCATGTCATCTTATTTTTTATTTAAAAATAAAGGACATATAAAATATCTTATATCTATAAACAGCTTTTTAACCCTATTTATATTAATAGATCTTTGGTATTTTAGAGGTTTTAATACGATCCCATCACTTACTATAGTAAAGCAGACTGCTAATTTAGATAATCTTTCTGGTAGTATCTTTTCTATGTTAAGCAAATATGACCTATTATTTATAGTAGATTTAATCATTTTAACTTTATGGGCTTTAAAACATAAAGATGTTTGTATAGGGGGAAAAAGGCATGTAGGACTTTTCTTTGGTACAATTATTGTTACTCTTAGTTTTATCTTTTATGTACCTTTCTCTACAGAGATATTAAAAAAGGATAATGATAAGAGCTACCTTTTTTCAATGTATGATGCTACTGACACTACTAGATACTTTTCTCCTATAGGATATCATATATTCAATGCTTATTCTGTATGGCAAAATTCAAAAACCTTAGAGCTTACTACTGAAGAAAAATCAGAAATAGATAAGTGGTACAAAGATAAATTTGAAGACATTCCCGATAACCAATATCAAGGACTTTTTAAAGATAAAAATTTAATTTTAATTCAAGTTGAGTCTTTAGAAGACTTTGTTATAAACGAAAAAGTCGAAGGTAAAGAAATAACTCCCAATTTAAATAAACTATTGACTAATAGCATCTATTTTCCTAATATAAACGAACAAGTTAATGAAGGTACAAGCTCTGATTCTGATTTGATGACTAATACATCTATTTATCCATTAACGCAAGGTAGTACTTTCTTTAACTATCCTAATAATACCTATAATTCCTTACCATTACTTTTAGAAGAAATTGGTTATGATACTTTAGCTATCCACCCTGATAAAGGAGCTTTTTGGAACTGGATGGAAGGTCTTAAAGGAGTAGGTTTTAAAAAGTGCATAGATTCTCATGACTTTGAAATAGATGAAGTCATTGGACTTGGTCTTAGTGATGCTTCTTATTTTAGGCAAATAGTGCCTATTCTTAAAAATCAAAAGCAGCCTTTTTATAGCTTCATGGTTACATTAACTAGTCATGGTCCCTTTGATTTACCTAAAGAATATAAAGAATTAAATTTAAGTGAAGATATAGATAATAATGTACTTGGTGGATATTTTGAAAGTGTACATTATACTGATAAACAGATAGGATTGTTTTTACAAAGGCTAGACTCTGAAGGTCTACTAGATAATACTGTTGTAGCTATAACTGGTGATCATACTGGTGTTCATAAGTACTATAATGATAAAATTCAAGAATTAAAGTCGCCAGATCCGAAATGGCTTAATGTAGATAACCATATACCTTTTATAATATATAATAAATCTTTTGAAGAACCTCAAAAACTAGAGGTTACAGGTGGACAAGTAGATCTTATGCCTACCCTAGCTTATTTAATGGGCATAAATGAAATATCTTATAATTCTACAGTTATGGGGCGAAATCTTTTAAAAACAGAGAAGGATTATTCTATTCTTACAAATAAAGATTTTGTAGGAACCTCCTTAGAAATGAAAGAACATTCTATTAAAGCCTTAGAAATATCTGATAAAATAATAAAGAGTAATTACTTTAAAAAAAATGATAATGATTAAAAAACACCTGGAGTTTATTTAAACTCCAGGTGTTTTTAATGTAATATTTAAGTTTAAAATAAGTCTTAGAATCCTTTAAAAATAAAGAATCACTTAATTTTATTTTCCCGCTACAGACAATGATTTTATAACCACTGATGGAGATCCAAAATTAGCTCCCATCGGTATAGTAAATTCTAAATCTTCGCCTATATATTCTATATCTTTAAGTAGCTCAAAGAAGTTTCCTGCTACTGTTATTTGTTCTATAGGATCTGCCTTTTTACCAAGCTTTATAGAAAATCCCTTAGCTGCTAATGAAAAGTCTCCAGTAATTGCATTAGCACCAGCATGAGTTCCTTCAATATCCGTTATTAATATCCCTTCTCCTACATAGTTTAGTATATCTCCAAAAGTCCCCTTACCTTTTTCTATATAGCAATTAGTTGGAGCAATACTAAGTGGTGATGCAAAAGAAGATTTATAGGCATTCCCTGTACTTCTTTTACCTTCTTTAGTTGCTGCCTTTAAGTTATATAAAAGAGTATTTAAATTCCCCTCTTTAATCATGTATTTCTTATAGGTAGCTACAGCCTCTGCATCAAATGGCGTGGATGCAAAACTACCTTCTAAATGTGGATCGTCTACTAAACTTACTATAGGGCTTGCTACGATTTCTCCTTCTTTTCCCTTTAATAAAGATAATCCTTTTTCAGCATTTTCCGCACTAAATGCACCTATAAATGTACTTAACATTAATGCCATTACATCATTTTTTAAGACTATTTTATAATTACCACTATTTATAGCTTCTCCACCTACCATATCCAAGGCCTTTTCTACAGATTCTGTAGCTAACATTTTAATATCTAATTCTTTAAAATCTTGCGTTATCTTAAATTTAAAACCGTCATATTTTATATCCTTTTCCTTAATTACCGGAACCACGTAAGCTAATATAAAATTTTGCTTATTTATTAATTCTATTCCCTTTGAATTCATTATTCCATATTCTATGGTTGAGGATTCTAATTCACACTCTGCTACTGTTTCAACCTTTTCATGAAAATTCAAAGTTTTACTTTCTAGGTCTTTTATAAAATCTATCTTTTGTTTTGTAGATATATTACTTAATTCCTCATTGTAACAATTTAACTTAGTATAATCTTGTTTTTCTCCAAATATAATCTCTTCCTCATTACTATCTATAGAAAGAGCACTTTCTTTTGCACTTTCTAATAATGTCTCTATAGCCTCTTCATCTATTAGTTCAGTATAAGAATATCCCATATTTCCATTATATAGACCTTTAAAGCTTATACCCATAGTTGTATTTACACTATATTTATCTATATCCCCTTTATACACTCCTATACTAAGATTATCATCTTTACTATAATATATTTCAAATTCAGAAAACCCAGCATCTTTTGCTCTTTCAAATATTATTTCTTTAATAACTTTTATATCCATAGCTTATTCCCCCTTTTATCTTCCACCTACAGTTATATCAGATACTCTAATAAGAGGTTGTCCTACATTTGTAGGTATACTACCACTAGAAGAACCACACATTCCTTGACCCTGTGCTAAATTTTTACCTACCATATCTATCTTCATAAGTATCTCTGATCCTTTTCCTATTAAACTAGCTCCTCTTACTGGTTCTTGAATTTCACCATTTTTAATTAAGTAACCCTCTGCTACAGCAAAGTTAAATTCTCCAGTTATAGGGTTTACAGATCCTCCCCCCATCTTTTTAGCATACACTCCTTCATCAATTGAAGCTAATATGGCATCATTATCATCATCACCATTATCAATGTAGGTATTAGTCATTCTAGAAGTTGGAGCATATCTATAAGATTCTCTTCTTGAACTTCCTGTTTCCTCCATATTCATTCTCCTAGCATTAAGTTTATCTATCATATAACTTCTTAATATTCCATTTTCTATTAATACATTTCTTCTTGTTTTGGTACCTTCATCATCTATATTTAATGAACCCCATAAATTCTTCATTGTTCCATCATCTATAGCCGTTACCTTAGTGGATGCTATCTGCTTCCCCATCTTATCACAAAATACAGAATTCCCTTTGGCTACCGAACTTGCTTCTAAGGCATGACCACAAGCTTCATGGAATATAACCCCACCAAACCCATTTTCAATAGCTACCATCATCTTTCCTGCTGGGCAATTCTTTGCATGAAGCATTGTAACTGCACTTTTACTAGCTTCCTTTGCTAAATGTTCTACATCTACACTATTAAACATTTCAAATCCCATAAACCTACCTGGTGATTCAGATCCTACTTGATTTTCTATTCCATTACTTGCAATAGAGCTTATAGAAATTCTTGTTCTTATTCTTCTATCTTGTGTAAATAGACCATCACTATTTGCAATAAGAACCTTTTGGTCTTTGTCTAAATAATTTACTGTAACTTGAGCTATTTCTTTGCTGTAATCTTTGGCCGATTTGTATGTCCTTTTCATTACTTCTATTTTGTTCATGTTTTGTATAGTTGAAGGCACATAAAGTATTGGATGAATGTTCGTATTTATTCTTTCCATAATATTTATATCTACATTCTCCTTTAATTCCCCTATGGCACAGGATGCTTTATATGCTGTTTCCAGCATTCCCTGAAGACTTTTATCATTTGTATAAGCATACACACTTTTAAATCCTTTAAATATCCTTATCCCTATGCCAAAGTCTCTTCCTGCAACAGCACGATCTATCTTACCATTGACCAATGCTATGTTATTATTTATACTGTCTTCCGCAAAGATTTCAGCAAAATCCCCACCTGTACTTAAAGCCTTTGCCAGAACCTCTTTAATTATGCTCTTTTCTAACACCTAATCACTCCCCCAATAATTTTAATCTAAAATAAAGCAGATATATATTAAACACCTGCTTTTAATTCTACACTATTGCATGAATATTCTCAATTCCTTTATTATATAGCTATAAAAATATTTAATATCTAAATACCTTGTCCCATTTATAAACAAATTCATCTAATGCCCATTCTGCCATAATTACATTCTCTTCCTCATTTAATTTAACCTTTTTTAAAGGTCTTTCACCTAATTCACCCTTTTCAATGGAATACACAAAAAGGCTATTCTTTGAAATAAGTATAGCTATATCACTATTAGGAGAAGTATATGCATCTAAAGCCTCCGGCATCCTTTCTTTAATTTTATTCCAAGAGACTTTTAATTCATCATAGACTATAAGCTTTTTCGATGGCAATATCTTTATATCATATTCTAAAAACAAATCCTCATCTTTAGACTTTGGCCTAACTCTACCTTTAAATACCCAATGACCATTTTTTCTAACCACAGTAAAGCTTTCTTCATTTAAATTAGTTTCTAATTTAGATTTTAAGTCTTCATGGGATTCTATGGCTGATTTAAATGATTTTTCTTGGACTACTTTTCCTCCAGATCCTTCAATATCTACTATCTTTAAACCCTTTTCTTGCTGAATATTATCTAAAGGTAAAACCACATATTCATCTGTTACTATTGACTGACTTTTATCATTTTTAATAGATTCTAAAGCAATATAATCATTACTTATAAAATTTACATTTCTATAAATATTACTATTTGCATCTTTAAAGTAGTCTCTAATATACTTATTTTCCTTATATCCATATGTCTTTACATAAACACTTTCATTTTCATATCCATCAACTACATTTTTTTTTACCCCTAGTTCCCAAAACCCTGATATCCTCGGAAATATTATATTAGGTTTTTCTTTTACTATAATGTCACCTTTATCTATGTTAGAAATCCACAAAGTCCTATACTTACTCTCATCTATATCTCCATTTTCAGACTGGTTTCTTTGGCTTCTTAAACCAATCACTACTCCAGACTGTTTATTTTTATCAATATCTTGAGTTTCTTCCTTAAAAGTATTACTTGAGTATAACTTTCTAACATCTGGATCTATTACATTACTTCTTTTACTAGCAAAATAAAATATTCCGTCAGAGCAAAATATCAGCTTATTTTCATCATATTTTATATATTCATACAAAACCTTACCGGCTAAACTTGCAGATATAACCTCTAATTCTTCTTTAGCTATTCCTAAAGCCTTAGGATTAATTTCATTGTAATTCAAAAAGTAATTATGAGTATTTACTCTTCTATATTTATATTTTACATCTTCATATACATCTCCACCAGTATATAAAAGGTCATTATCTATTTGAAGATAAGTATTTAAGTATTTATTTAACTTATAATTTTTCACTTTTCCAGATCTTATAATTTTATAATCATCTATATACCATTTACCCTTAATCATTAAATCCTTATTTTCAGGCGATATTATTTTTGAGGTGGATTTAAACTCAATAGGATTACATCCTGATAGAATAAATATTAATGAAAAAGACATTATTATAATATAAAACTTTCGCATCTTCCCCTCCTAAAACTCCACTAAGTAAGATCCTATATATTTAATTTATATACTTACAGCTATTATTATCTTTTAGCGGAAGTATAACCTTTACTACAGTTCCATCTCCTTCTTCACTTTCAATAATAAACCTTCCCTCGTGAAGCTGTATTATCTCGTCACAAATAGAAAGGCCTATTCCATTTTGTGACTTACTACTCTTTCCTTTATAAAACTTTTCTTTTATCCTTGGTAAGTCCTTTTTACTTATCCCACTACCTGTATCGCTAATTACAACATTTAGCTCATCACCTTTAGCATAGGCTTCTATAGTTATTTTCCCTTCTTTTGGTGTAAATTTAAGTGAATTATCTAATAAATTTATAAACACCTGCTTCATTCTGTTTACATCTAAATAAACTTTAGGGATGTGATCCTGTACTAATACCGCAAGATCTATACCTTCTCTTTCTGCTCTTGGTCTCATATATCTGTCAATATAACTTATCATATCTATAATATCTATATTAACCTTTTGAAGTGAAACCTTTCCGGATACAAACTTAGAAAAATCTAAAAGTTCTTCTACCATCTCAGTAAGCCTATCACACTCTTTTTCAATTATGCTTAAACCATCTTTTATAACCTCTTTATCTTCTAAATCATAACCCAATGTTACCGTCCATCCTTTTATTGATGTAAGAGGTGTTCTAAGTTCGTGCGATACAGATGAGATGAATTCATTCTTTAGTTTATCTTTTTTTAATATTTCTTCTGCCATATAATTTAATGTATCAGATAACTTACCTATTTCATCATTTTTAACTTTATTATTTCTTATATAATAATTTCCTTCCGCCATTTTCTCTGCAGTTATAGTAAGCGCTCTTACTGGATATATTATGTTTTTAGCAGCGAACCAAGTTATTATGCCAGATATTATAAGAACAGCTGATCCTAGCATCACAAATACAAGTGAAATAGAATATATTGAGTTTTCAACTTCTTCCATGGATGATATAAATCTAATAACTCCAACAATTTCGTCGTAAGATTTTAATGGATAAGAAACCGCCATTACTTTATAATTATAATAATTCACGTTTCCAATCCACTTTCCCTTCTCACCATCAATAGCCTTTTTAACATCTATAGATTTTATATAATCCTCTGAAGTAGCACCTAGTGAGTCCATTATAAGCTTGCCATCAGTATTTAATATTTGTACTTGTGCGTTAGTTTGTTTCCAAAAAACATCTACATTATCAAGTATATTTTCTTCTAAAGTAGAGTTTGAAAAATAGCTATTATAAAAATCTGCGGATATCATTACTTGATTTGTAATAATATCTTCAGTATTTTTATAGAAATATTGGCGAACAAAAGTAATAAGTGACACTTCTAAAATTGATATAGTAAACAATATTATTATAAGTAATTTCAACGTAAGCCTCACCCTAATACTTTGATTACCTTTAAATATCCTTTTCATTGTTCCACCTATATCCTGTTCCCCAAATAGTTTGTATATATTTAGGTTCTGAAGGATCTTGTTCTATCTTAGTTCTTAATCTTCTTATATTAACATCTACTATTTTAGGATCCCCAAAATAGTCATATCCCCAAATTATATTTAATAACTCATCTCTAGTAAATGCCTTTCCTGGGCTTTCTATAAACAATTTAAATAATAAATATTCTTTAGGTGTAATATATATTTCTTTCATGTCTTTATATAATTTTTGTGAGTACATGTCTAATTTAAATCCATTTCTTTCAATAATCTCTTTATCTTTAAACACATCTTTACTCTCAATTCTTCTAATTATTGCTTTGACCCTAAGCATTAACTCTATTGGATTAAAAGGTTTACTTAAATAGTCATCAGCACCTTGCTCTAAGCCCATTATCCTATCCATATCTTGATTTCTAGCAGTGAGCATAATTATGCCCATATCAGGAAATCGCTCTCTTAGTTCCTTACACAGTGTAAATCCATCTTTACCTGGTAACATTACATCTAAAACTGCAATATGAGGATTCTCTAACATTGCCTTTCTAAAACCTTCTTCTCCAGAACTTGCTTCGATAACAGTGAAATTATTTCTTCTAAAATTTATTTTTAAAAAACCTCTTATGCTGTTTTCATCTTCAACAATTAGTACTTTTTTGTCCATAACTACCTCTCTCCGTAATATAATAAAAGAGAAGTTTATTTAAACTTCTCTTTTATTATATCATAATTTATCTTTAACATTATGAAAAGAATTAATATATTGTAATATGTTAATTTACTCCCTACTTATTAGTTATTACTTAAAATATCTAATTTAAAGTCCTAAATTCATATCCCTCACTTTTAAAGTGTCGAATTATTTTAGTTAAAGCTTCTGCTGTAGCTTCTTTTCCATAGGTATCGTGCATAAGAATGACAACCTTGTCCTTATTTTTACTTGTATTTATAGCTTTTTCAACTAATTCTTCTGGGCTCTTCTTTTTACTTTCTGCATCCCCGTTTAATGCATTCCAATCTACAGGTACTATGTTTTGATCCTTTAGTTTCTCTATAGCTACATCCTGTCCCTTCCAGGACATAAGTCCTCCTGGAAATCTTACCACTTTAGTTTCAAATGAATTTCCAATAACCTTTTTAATTAAAATATTATTTTTTTCGACATCTTCCAAAAATCTTGTCATATTAATATTTTTATTAGGATAAAGATACTTATAATCATGGGAATAAGTATGATTAGCAATAGCATGTCCATCATCATATTCTTGTTTTAAAATTTCTGCAGATTTTTCATTAATAGTTATACCATCTGAAGATAAATTTTTACCTAATATAAAAAATGTAGCTTTTACCTCTTCACTTTTTAATATATTAAGTATCTTAGGTGTAACTGTAGTTGAAGGGCCATCATCAAAGGTTAAATAAATTACCTTTTTATCATCTTTAACTGCCTTACCATTTATAGCATCCTTTGCTATACTTGCAGGATCTATATATTTTTGGCCCTCTACTGAAGTATTTTTATATACTAGTTCTTTTTCCTTTTCTTTTTCTTCTAGTTTAGATTTATCTTTGTTAGATGATTCTCCTATGTCAGATGAATTTATTTCTTCTGATGCGGATACATTTGAATCATTTTCACTAGCTTTATTTATTATAAACTGGCCTATAATTATTCCAATTAATAATACTGATAAAGCTAAAAGACTAATAGCTAGATTTTT
>CAYYWN010000044.1:0-11245 GCA_964474485.1 uncultured Clostridium sp.
GCATTTTTTAAAAGGCATCCTCATTTAAATATTAGTAAACTCAGATTACCCCATAAAAGGGTCATATACAGTGGTTGCCATAAATGTATTAGGATGGTATGCTTTATAAGTATTTAGTCGAAACCTATTAAGGGCGAAAATTTTGCCTATAATAGGGTTTTTATTATTTTATGGGGGTTATATGATAATGAAGGTTAATAATATAAAGTTACGTCAAGAGATCTTTGCTAATGATGCATGGAAGATTATTGACTGGCTAGAGGATGAAGAAGTGGTTGAATATTTAAATGAAGGACAAAACGTCTGTAAAAGCATTAAACAAGTAATACATAATACTAATATGCCAATTCTTACTCATTTATTTAATAATGATGGTAGTTTTTTCATGGTAACTACAAAGAAAGATGAACCTATTGGTTTTTTGAGACTTGTTCCAAAGCTTAGTGGAGCAGAAATGGTAATAGTAATTGGTAATAGAGAAAAGTGGGGTCAAGGACTTGGACCTGAGGCAATTTTTGAAGGATTAAAACATGCATTTTTTAATTGGCGAGTAGATGAGGTAATTGCGAAAATAAGCTACGAAAATAAAAGATCCACAAAAGCTTTTAAAAAAATAGGTTTTACAAAGGATAAAGAATTTTCAAAGCAAATTCAGTATACTCTTTCCATGGAAGAATTTTTGAAGATAGCAGCATAATTAAAGCAAAAATACCTTATAGATTGACTTTAAATTCTGTACTCAATAGGGTACCTTTTACAATTTTAGATTAAAATATTAATAAGATTTACATATGCAAATTTTATAGGCCACAACTAAGTTGTGGCCTATATTTATTTGTTATTATTTAGGCTTTAACTTTACTAGGCAGTGTTTTATATCTGAAATGTTATCTTCGATTAAACCATGGACATTTTCAGCTATTTTATCTCCCTCATTTATAGTTAAATCTCCATCTACAGATATTTCAATATCAGCATAGACCTTATTTCCAAAGGATCTAGTCTTTAAGTTAACAATGTTAATAACTCCTGGAACACTAGAGGCTATATATTCAATTCGCGTTACAATATTATCTTCTGCAGAGTGGTCCACTAGTTCATTTATGGATTTTAAGTAATATTCTATACCAATTTTTATAATTAAAAAACTTACTAGAAGCCCTGCTATAGGGTCTAAAATTTTAAATCCCATTCTTGCACCTAATATACCTAAAAATGTACCTATAGAAGATAATGCATCAGAACGATGGTGCCAAGCATCTGTTTCCATGGAAACACTTTTTATTTTCTTTGCTATCTTTATTGTATACCAATACATAGATTCTTTTACAAAGATAGAAACTGCTGCAGCAATTAAAGCTATTTTACCAGGAGAATTTAGATTTCCTGATATTAAGTCCATTAAGGCTTTATAGCCTATAGATGCACCAGTAAATATTAATATAAAACTCATGATTTTTGCAAATATCGGTTCGAATTTTTCATGACCATATGGATGGGTTGTATCAGCTGCTTTGCTTGATACTTTAAGACCTATTATAACCATAGCTGTTGTTAATATATCAGCAAGGCTATGAACAGCATCTGCTAGCATTGCGCTACTTTTACCTATAAAGGCTGCCAGTATTTTAAATATACAAAGAGCTATATTTACTAGAATAGTGATTAAGGAGGCTTTTGTTCCAAGTTTAGCATTTTCCAATTAATTCACTCCTAATTGATAATTTTATATACTCATATTATATGATATAAGCCTTAAAGTGAGACATATGATATGTAATAATTGGTACAAGTTATTATCAAATGATAATGAAACTACTGTGGGAAATCTTCATAATTATAAGAACTATATTTTCTAGTATGTTTTTTGAAAAATAGCTGAAACTATATAAAAAGGAGGAGATTTTATGAGAAGGCTAAATGCAGATGGTAAAGGTGTAGTTAGAATAGGACGTTATACAAGAAATGCTGTGAAAAGTTTTGAAAACAACATAGTACAAGAAGTAGATTATTTAGAGAAAGTAAATAAGAATTTAAATTTTGAAGGTAAATCAGATAATAATGTTAAATAATATATTAGGGTAACTATTAATGGATGTTATATTTTAAAATAGTATAAAAAATTATAGGCGGAGATTTCTACCTATAATTTTTTTGTTTAAATATAGCTTCTGATTTTAAACATGATAAAATAAATATTTCCAAAGGATTAATCACACTTTATATTACACTTAGATAATATAGTAGAAAGGTGCCTATGTTAAATTTAGATTTAGCTATGGCCCTTTATGGAGGTGAGTTCATGGAAATAATGGTAGAGGTTAACGATATTAATATGGATTTTTATACTTTAGAAGGTGAGCTTAATGTGCTTAAAAATATAAATTTTTCTGTAAAAGAGGGTGAAATTCTGGCTATATTAGGACCCTCAGGTTGTGGTAAGTCAACGCTTCTTAATATATTAAGCGGTCTTTTAAAACCAAGCTCCGGAGAAGCCCATATTAAGGGTAAAATAGGTTATATGTTTCAAAGAGATCATCTTTTAGAGTGGAGAACTATAATGGATAACATAACTATTGGACTTGAAATACAAAAAAAATTAGATAATAACCATAAAAAAAGTATAGAGGGTCTCTTAAAAGATTATGGGCTTTGGGAATTTAGAAATAGGTACCCAAAAGAGTTATCTGGAGGTATGAGACAAAGAGTAGCTTTAATTAGGACTCTTGCGGTAGATCCAGATATTTTGCTTTTAGATGAAGCTTTTTCATCGCTTGACTATCAAACAAGGCTTTTAGTTAGTGATGATATATATAAGATTATAAAAAATGAAAAAAAGACTACAATATTAGTTACACATGATATATCTGAAGCAATATCCATGGCGGATTTTGTAGGGGTACTCTCTAGAAGGCCTTCAACCATAAAATCTATACATGATATTAATCTTACAGTTGAAGGGGAAAAAACTCCTTTATCTGCAAGGAAGGCACCGGAGTTTAAGGATTATTTTGATGTTTTATGGAAGGAGCTAGATGTTTATGAAAAGTAAATCTTTGAGCCCTTATGAGAGCTTTTTAAAGAATCAAAAAAAGCAAAAAAGGATGATTTTATTTTGGCAAATTTTTATTCTTATAATATGTCTATTACTTTGGGAAGTTCTAGCAAAGGTTAATGTAATAGATACCTTTTTATTTAGTAAACCAAGTGATATATATATGCTCTTTCTAAAATATGTAAAAACTGGTGAGCTATTTAAGCATATAGGGATATCAGTACTAGAAACTATATTAGGATTTACTATAGGAACCATACTTGGAATTTTAATAGCTATAATGCTTTGGTGGTCTGAAACTGTATCTAAAATTTTAGATCCATTTTTAGTTGTTTTAAATGCATTACCGAAAACTGCACTGGCACCTATTCTTATAGTATGGGTTGGAGCTGGCATAAAAGGTATAGTAGTAATTGCAATAACAATTTCCTTAGTTACAACTATTTTATCTGCATATAATCATTTTATAAATGCAGATGAGGAAAAAATTAAAATGCTAAAAAGCTTTGGAGCTACAAAAGGGAAGATACTAAGAAAGCTTATATTACCTTCAAACATTGGCAATATAATAAATATAGTAAAGATAAATATAGGAATGTCTTGGGTTGGTGTTATAGTTGGTGAGTTCTTAGTATCTAGGTATGGTATAGGATATTTAATTGTATATGGTGGTCAGGTGTTTAAATTAGATTTAGTTATGATGGGTGTTGTAGTTTTGGCAGTTTGTGCCTTAATTATGTATCAAGTTGTAAATATCATAGAAAAGTTATATAAACAAAAAAGAAATTAGTTAAGTATTATAATAAACTAAAATATTAAAATGCCCATATTTAGTAATTATGAAAAAATATTTGGTGGTGAAGTTATGAAAATCATGAAAAAGATAGCATTAGTTTTGCTTGTTACATTAGCAATAGCAATAATACTTACATCTTGCTCTAAAAAAGATGAGATAATTAAAATAAAGGTGGCAGAAGTTACTCATTCTGTTTTTTATGCACCGCAGTATGCAGCTATTAGTGAAGGTTTTTTTGAGGAAGAAGGGTTGAAAGTAGAACTTATGGCAGCTCAAGGAGCAGATAAAACCATGGCTGCTCTAGTTTCAGGAGAAGCACAAATAGGACTTATGGGCCCAGAAGCCTCTATATATATTTATAATAAAAAGAGCAAGGATTATGCTATAAATTTTGCTCAAGTTACTAAAAGAGATGGAAGCTTTTTGCTTGGAAGAGAAAATAAAAATGATTTTAAGCTTGAAGATTTAAAAGGAAAAGAAGTAATTGGGGGAAGAAAAGGTGGAGTGCCTGAAATGACATTAGAATATGTTATAAAAGATAAGGGACTTAAATTAGGGGGAAATACTAAAGAAGGAGAAGTAAATGTAAGAACTGATGTACAATTTAATGTAATGAGTGGAGTATTTATAGCGGGTGAAGGTGATTATGTAACATTATTTGAGCCAGCAGCCACAGCTGTAGAAAAGGAAAATAAGGGATATATATTAGCTTCCATAGGAGAACTATCAGGAGAAATACCTTATACATCATACTGCGCAACTAATAATTATATGGAAAAGAATCCAGAATTAATTCAAAAGTTCACCAATGCTATATATAAAGGACAACTATATGTTAAAAATCATAGTGAAGAAGATGTAGCAAAATCTATATCACCATTTTTTACTGATATTAGCATGGATGATTTAATAAAGGTAGTTAAAAGATATAAATCCACAGATGCCTGGTGTGAAGATCCTATACTAAAAGAGGAAAGCTTAAATAAGTTAATGGATGTAATGGACACAGCAGGAGAACTTGATAAAAGGGCTCCCTATGATAAGATCGTTAATACAAAATATGCAAAAGAATCTATAAAAAATATTAAAAAGTAGATAACACATTTTTTAAGAGATAGAAAGCTCAGATTTCTATCTCTTTTTTTGCGGTTAGTAAAGGTCTTTTGGTCTAAATAAAAGATAGAATTGTAGTATTTCTTAGGAAATAAAATTTGTAGATTGAGTTTTATAATTTGCAATAAGCTTAAAAGAAAAAATAAATATATAATATTGATTAAAAAGCTTATTGTAGATATACTTAAGATTGTTAAGAAATAAAATTTATTAGAAATGAGTGGTATACTTGAAAAAAATAGACCTTGTAGAAGGAAACATAGGTACAAGCCTTATAAGACTTGCATTACCAATAATGGGTACTTCTTTTATACAGATGGCTTATAATATGACGGATATGATATGGATAGGAAGGGTTGGAAGTAAGGCTGTTGCTGCAATTGGAACTGCTGGATTTTTCACCTGGCTTTCTATGGCATTTATATTAATATCTAAGATTGGGGCCGAGGTTAGAGTATCCCAAGCTGTTGGAAAAAAGGATGAGAAGGCAGCGAAAAAGTATATAGTTACAAGCCTACAAATAAATATAATTTTGGCTATAATATATACCTTTATACTTGTGATTTTTAAAAGTAACCTTATTAGTTTTTTCAATCTTGGTGATATTCATGTAATATATATGGCTGAAAGTTATCTTTCAATAGTAGGAATGGGAATTATATTTAACTTTTTAAACCCTGTATTTACATCTATATTTAATGGTACAGGCAATAGCAAAATACCATTTTTAATAAATACTGTAGGGCTTATATTTAATATAATTTTTGACCCCTTATTGATATTTGGAGTAGGTCCATTTCCAGTGATGGGAGTAAAGGGAGCAGCTATAGCAACAGTTTTGGCTCAGGCTTTAGTTACCACTTGCTTTTTAGTTATTATGTATAAAAGTGAAGAACATGCATTTAAGATAAATATATTTTCTAAAATAGATTTTCACTATGTAAAAGATATAGCGAAGCTTGGAATGCCTGTGGCTTTTCAAAATGGATTATTTACATTATTTTCTATGCTGATAGCAAGAATAATAGCAGTATGGGGGCCGGTACCTATAGCAGTCCAAAAGGTTGGATCTCAAATAGAGGCTATATCATGGATGACCGCAGGAGGACTTTCTACAGCACTTGGAGCCTTTGTTGGTCAAAATTATGGTGCTAAAAGATATGACAGAATCCGTAAAGGATATTTTTATACCTTAGCAATGGCATCTGTAGTTGGAATACTCGCCACAGTACTTTTAGTATTTGGAGGAAAGTATATATTTGGATTCTTTATACCTGAAAAGGAGGCTATAGAATATGGAATAGTTTATTTAAGAATTCTTGGATATTCCCAGCTCTTTATGTGCCTTGAAATAACCACTACTGGAGCATTTAATGGACTTGGAAGAACTTTATTTCCATCTATCATAAGTATAGTATTCACAGGACTTAGAGTACCAGCAGCTAAACTATTATCCTCAGAAAATTTGCTTGGATTAAACGGAATATGGTGGAGTATAAGCATGAGTAGCGTATTTAAAGGAATACTTTTAACTTTAGTATTTATGATACTACTCTATAAAAATAAACTTTTTAAAAATCAGCATAATATTTAAAGTAAGGGCTGCATCAAAATAAAAAATTTGAGGCAGTCCTTTTTAACATTATGAGATAGGTGCCTTTTTAACAAACGAAGCTTAACTTACAATTGCTTGACAATTCAAATATAAGAATATAAACTTAAAGTAGTATATAAGAATATAAAAGTGAGTATTTAAACCATATATTCAATTATAATGAATATATGTATTTCTATAAAGCTTAGTAAAGCGCTTTCATGAATATTACATAATTATTTAAAAGATTTAGCTTAGTAAGGTATCTAAAAAGTAACCAATTCATATTTAAAATTTGTGCTATACAAGGGGATAACCATTCAACTTTAGGAACTTTGTACATAGAATTTATAGATTAAACATAGTACGAAATTTACTGTGATGTTAAGGATACTTTAAAGATGCCTAAATATAAAATATTAGGGGGATGAATTTTAATGAAAAAAAGATCAAGAAAGTCGGTTTTGTGGCTAATGATTTTGTCTATGGTTTTGGTAAACGTTTTCTCACCGGTAATACCTGTATTAGCTGAACAAGCACAAGAAGAGATACTTATCTATGAAGGATTTGATGGGTTAGCTAAAGACCCTAAAGAGGTACCAGAAGGGTGGACTTTGAAAACAACAGATTTTTATAAAACTAAGACTGGTGGAAGTAGAAATGGACCTTCTTTAAAGATAGCTAAAACACATGTAGATGCAGTAATAACACCTGTTTTTAGTGGTAAAAGGGACATGAAAGTTTCATTTTGGGTAGGTTCAAATTTATCTACTCCCGGTAATCCAAACTATTCAAAACTTAAAATTGAAGGATTAAAAGAAGGAAACTGGGAAGTTGTAAAAATGTTAGAGGAAATAAAGGTAGACGGTGAACTTATAGAATTTGACCTACCTAAAGAGTTTAATCAATTAAAATTTTCTTATGAAAAAAGTGGTGCTAATATTGCCCTAGATGATATAAAAATAGTAACAAGAGGTAAAATAGAAGTAATAGAATTAGAAGATATATTGATACAAAAAGAAATAGATATGGAGATTGAAGATGAAGCTATTTTAGGACTTGAGTTTAAGCCAAGCAATACAACTCAAACCAACGTTTCATGGGAATCATCTGACAATAGCGTTGTTACTGTAAATAAAGGAAAAATAAAGGCCTTAAAACAAGGGGAAACTATTATAACAGTATCCTCTTTAGATAATCCTAAGATAAAGTCACAAACAAAGGTAATAGTTAAAGCACGCACAGATAAAAATGGACCTGAGATTTTAAATAAAATACCAATGGGAAGCACAAAAGAAAATAAGAGGCCAGAAATAAGTGCAAAATTTCAAGATGAATCAGGAGTTAATAAAGATACTGTAAAGATTACTTTAAATGATGAAGATATAACAACTAAATGTGATATAACTGAAGAAGGATTTAAGTTTACACCAAAAGAAAACTTAAAAGACGGAGCTCACAATGTTAAAGTTATATTAGCTGATATAGTAGGAAATAATACTGAAATCAGTTGGACATTTAGTGTGGGCATAGAATCTAAAGATTTGTATTTTGGACAATTACACTCACATACTAATATTTCAGATGGTATAGGAACTATCGATGAGGCTTATGATTATGGCAAGAATAAAGCAAATATAGACTTCTTAGCTGTAACAGATCACTCAAATTGGTTTGACAATGATACAACGGCTAATATAAATGATGGATCAATGAGTGAAAAATGGAAGCAAGGTAGAGCAGCAGCAGCAAAATACAAGGATGAAGGTAAGTTTGTATCCTTATATGGATATGAGATGACTTGGTCTAAATCTACAGGTGGTTGGGGACATATAAATACATTTAATAGTAAAGGATTTGAAACAAGAAGTAATAGTAAAATGGACTTGAAAACATATTATGATACTATTTCAAAAGCTGAAGAAACTATAAGTCAATTAAATCATCCAGGAAAAACCTTTGGAGACTTTGGAGACTTTGGATTTTATTCAAGCGCTGCAGATAAAGTAGTGACTATGATAGAAGTTGGAAATGGTGAAGGCCCTATAAGAGGAAGTGGATATTTCCCAAGTTTTGAATACTATACAAGAGCTTTAGATAAAGGATGGCATGTAGCACCAACTAACAATCAAGATAACCATAAAGGTAGATGGGGGAATGCTAATACTGCTAGAACTGTTATTGAGGCACCAGCCCTTACAGAGGAAGCTATATATCAATCTTTAAGAGAAAGAAAGGTATATGCTACAGAAGATGAAAACTTAAAAATAAACCTAACAGTTAATGATGAGCCAATGGGAACAATATTTAAAGATGCAAAAAAGCTTAATTTTAAAATTAATGTAGTGGATGAAGATAAAGAGGACAAGATATCTAAAATATCAATTATAGCTAATGGTGGTGCTGTAGTTGAATCCAAAAAGTTTGATTCTTCATCAGCTGATTGGAATGTAGAACTTAAACCAGAATACTCCTATTATTATATAAGAGTAGATCAAGCAGATAAAGATATTGCTGTTACTGCACCAGTTTGGGTAGGAGAAACAGTATCAGTAGGTCTTACATCGATATTAGCAGATTCAAAACTTAGTGTACTAGGTAAAGAAGTAGAATTAACAACAAAGGTGTTTAATAACTCAGAAAAGGATCTAGAAGAAGTTAAAATTGAATACTTTGCAGAGCAAGATAATAATAAAGAAAAAATACATGAAGATACATTGAAATTAAAAGCATCAACCAATGACGATGTTAAGATTAAATGGACCCCAAAATCTACCGGAGAATTTACCGTAAGTGCTAAAGCAACTATAAAGATTGATGATATAAATAAAAACTTTGTTGTAAGTACTAAACATATGGTTAAAAAGTCGGAAGATATAGTAAAGGTAGTTGTTGATGGTTCTAAGGAGAATGAATATATCAATGGAAAGTATAAAGATCAAATAAGGAACTTTAAAGAATTAATTGAAAGTAATGAAGGAACATGTGTTATTAATAAAAGTGAAATAACTAAAGAAGTTTTAAAAGATTCCAAACTATTAGTAATAACAAACCCACAAAGTGTTGAGGTTAAAGATAAGGTAACAGGAGAAATAATATTAAGTCCGAAAAAATATTCGGAAAAAGAAATTCAAGTTATTGCTAGCTTTGTTGAAAATGGTGGAAATATAATAATTGCAAGTAAAGCTGATTATGGTGATGGACATGGTGAATATAGCAATGACAAACAATTAAATCCTATACTTGAGGCTATTAATTCTAATTTAAGGATTAATGATGACCAAGTTATAGACAATGATAAATATAGTAATCAAACATTTAGACTTGCCTTTGATAAATTCTCAGATAGTAAATACGGAATAACATCTGGACTAGGAAAAGATCAAACCTATAGTTTTTATAGTGGATGTTCAGTAATAGCGAAAGAAAATGCGGAACTTTCAAAAGTTGAATTTTTAGTTTCTGGACATGATACAACTCTAACACAGGATGCAGATAAACAAGGAGATAATGTGCCAGTAGAAAAGGGAAATGTAAAGGTATTAGCAGCTGAGGAGTTACCAAATGGTTCAAAGGTTATGGTTTCAGGTTCATCATTTTTCACGGATTTTGAAATAGAAAATGTGGAAAATGCTAATAGGAAGATAACTGAAAATGCATTAAGGTGGTTAGCTCCTCAAAGGGTAGCAGAGAAGATATCTATAAAAGAATTTAGGAATATAGCAGAAAAACAAAAGGGTGAAAGATATACTATAGAAGGAACAGTTACATCTCAATCTGAAGGAGTATCACCAAAAAACTCTTTCTTTGAGGTTATATATGTACAAGATGAAACAGCTGGAGTTACAGTATTTGGTATTTCAAAGACACCATTAAAAGTTGGACAAAAAGTAAGGATAACTGGGGTTACAGGATCCTATGAAGGAGATCTTCAATTAGCTCTTGATGGTAATGAAGATGAAAACCTAGAAATAGTAGACGCTAATGAAAATCCTATAGAGCCTAAGGTTATGTTTACTAAAGACTCAATGTTAAAAGAAACAGAAGGATTACTAATAAAGACTTCTGGTAAGGTTGAAAAGATAACTTCAGATAGCATATATATAAATGATGGTTCAGGAACTGCAAGAGTTCATCTTCAAGGTTATATATGGGATGGAAAGGACGAAGCAACTAAGGGAAAATGGGATGCCACAATTAAGGTTGGAGATAGTATTTCAGCTATCGGACTTGCATCAGTAGACCCAGAAGGAAATAGAATAAGAGTTAGAAATTCCGGGGAAATAGTAAAGATAAAGGGCGAGGATATAGTAGATCCAAATAAACCAGAAATACCTGCAGAACCAGTGGATCCAAGCAAACCAGAAATACCCGTAAAACCACTGGATCCAGTAGATATAAAAGACACAGCACCTTCTATAGAAAAGCCAATGTGGAATAAGATTCCTAAAACAGGAGGAGTAACATTAGAAATGCTTTTAACATTAGGAATTACACTAACATTAGGTGGTATACTAATAATTAAAAAGAAGAAATAGGCATATGTTTAAACAGATAGTTATACATAAATAAAATGTAAACAAAATGATAATATATAAAGTTCTATGAGGAGATATATGTAATGAAGAGTCTAAAAAAATATGCAGGTATAATGGTTGTACTAGTAGTTTCCATATTAATAGTAGCT
>CAYYWN010000045.1:0-10588 GCA_964474485.1 uncultured Clostridium sp.
AGATTTGTAATAATATCTTTCATCTTTTTCGTTCCTAATAATTCCGATGGATTAGGAGGTATTGCTCCACTAGTCAAAACGAATAAATTAGAAGTTGATGTAGATAAAATACACTCTTCCATATCTTTATCTTTTATTAATATATTAGTTAGTCCTTCTCTATTTGGTAATCCTAATTTTTTATGTATAGATGGTTTCCTAAAATCACAATCTAGTAAGAGAACCTTTTTGCCACTTTGAGCTATAGTTATTGCTAAATTTATAGCTACAGTACTTTTTCCTTCTCCAGGTCCTGAGGATGTTACAAGTATAGTCTTTAAATTATCTCCATCTATAGATGAAAATTGTATATTTGTTCTTAAAGTCCTATATGCTTCAGCGGATCTAGATTTAGGATTTTCAACTGTAATTATATCATTAATCATGGTTAGTCCTACCTTTCTTCTTCTGTTAAAGGAATTATACCTATTACTGGTATTTCCAATAGTTTTTCGATATCTTGTTGTGTTTTAACTGTATTATCTAAATACTCTATGATAAATACTAAACCTCCTGATATCATAACGCCTAAGAAAAGAGCTACTATAATATTTAAAAATATTTTAGGGCTGTCCTTAGAGCTTGGAAGTGAAGCCTCATCTAGTAGCTGAACATTATCAGCTTTTTTAGCTTCTTTACTTACACTTTTCAAAGACAATGCTAATTGATTTGCTATCTTTCTTGCTTCTTCTGGATCTTTTGCCTTAACAGTAATTGTTAAAAATTCAGTATCTCCTTTCGGAGCTACTGTAATCATGGATAATAGCTCCACAGGTGTAATGTTAAGTTTTAACTTATCAATTACATCTTCTGATACAGTTCTTGATTTTGCAAATTCACTATAGGTCTTAACCATTTTTTGATACATTATTACATCATTATAATTTTGATTTTGTGATTCGCTCACTTCACTCTTTCCTATTATAACTGAAATATCTGATTTATAAACAGGTTTAATAACAAATATACTGATTACAGCACTTGCCATTGTTGCAAGTAAAGTAATTGCCATAATAATTTTGATTCTTTTTTTAATTATAAAAAGGTATTCTTTTATCTCCATTACTTTCCTCCGAATATTAAAATAACTTTATAACATTTTAATGTAACTTTATAAAATCATTTTATTTGTATTATACTATTTAATAGTTCTTTCTATCTCTGTAATTATCTCATCTTCTGGACTTATTTCTTTACCTTTTGAAAGATATATTTCAGCATTCTTTTTATCTCCTATCTTCAGATAAGAAATTGCTAAATTCGTGCAAAATTCAATATTTTGAGATACCTCGAATCCTTTTTTGAAATATATGATAGCATTCTTATAATCCTCTATAGATGCATAGTTCAAGCCTAACTCATTGACTACTTCTAAAATATCATTATCTATAGATCTACTTTCATTTAAATAATATATAGCTTTTTCATAATTACCTATAATTCTGTAAGCTACAGCTATATGATAAAAAAGCATAGAATTTTCTTCATGATCTTTTACCAAAGGCAATAATTTTTCTAATGCCTTTTTAGGATCATCATAAACCAATCCTTTTCCTTCTTCATAGTTTAATGATTGAAGTATATTCTCCTTAAGATCTAGTGATTGCTTACTAAATTCACCTTTCCTTTTTAGGCATTCCTCAATAGCTAATATTGCCTTTTCATATTCTTCTTCATCTTTATATATTAAAGCCTCATAAAAATATGGAAGATCATAATTATTTATAAGTTTTAAATACTCGATAAGTTCCAACTCTTCTTTTATAAATTCTTTTTCTTTTGCTCTTAGTATTTCTAGTATCCATATAGCCTTTTCAATATTTTCATCTTCATCATCTACTGAAATTAATCCCTTAAGTAGCAAATACGCATCTTCATAATTCTTTTCTTTAACATAAGATGCTATTTCACCCTTTATATATTTTATAGCTTCTTCATTTTTTATAACCAAAGCTTTATATATATTGTTATATTTAAATTCACTATCTGATCCTAATATTAAAAAAATAGATTTTATTATTTTATTTAAAGGTATGCTTTCTAATTTTAAAGTTTCTAAAATCTCTTTTGTAATATAAGAAGACTCTACAGGTATAAATATATTTTCCTTATTTATTAATTTTGTATTAAACAGTTTTTCTACCACTTCTTTTTTAACTTCTATAAACATTAATCTTTCTAGCTTTTGTTTGAATTTAGAGTTTATATCCAAAAAAACCCTCCTTGTTAACTAATAATTTATTATTACTTTAATCTTAGATGTAACTAAACTTCTATATCCATAGCATTATTTATTATATCCATTATGCTATGCTCCAATTTAATAATCCTTTCTTCAGCCTCAAAGATATCATAAGACCAAGCCGAAATATAAATTTTAATTTTAGGTTCCGTACCTGAAGGTCTAACAACAAACCATGAATCATCCTTTAATATAAATTTAAGTACATTTGACTTAGGTAGACCTATAGTTTTTTCTTCTATTTTAACAAGGTCTTTTTCAATACTAGTTTTGTAATCTAATTTTTTTACTATATTAATATTATTTATAGTGGGCTTCATTGAATGCCTTAAATAATCTATGCATTTTTCAATTTTATCTTGTCCTTCTTTTCCTTGTAATTCAATGGATATAAGGTTTTCTTTGTAATAACCATACTGTTTATAGATTTCAAGTAAGGCATCACATAAAGTTTTTCCTTTTCCTTTATAATATAGTGTCATTTCTGATATTAACATAGCTGTTATAATTGCATCTTTATCTCTCACAAAATTTCCTGCTAAATATCCATAACTCTCTTCAAAGGCAAATATAAAATCTTTATCTTTATTATTTTCAAACTCTGTAACCTTTTCTCCAATATACTTAAATCCAGTAAGTACATCCATAACTTCCACATTATAATCTTTTGCTATTCTTTTTACTAAATCTGTAGTTACAATTGTTTTTAGTATAATTGGATTATTTGGCATTAAATCACTTTGTTTTAAAGAGTGCATAATATAATTAGATAAAAGAATACCTATTTCATTTCCACTTAATGTTTTATATTCTTCTTTATTAAATACTACTACTCCAATCCTATCACAATCTGGATCTGTGCCAAATATTATATCCGGTTTTATTTCATAAGCCATCTTTATAGCTAGCTCAAAAGATTTAGGATCTTCTGGGTTTGGATAATCTACCGTAGGGAAATTCCCGTTTGGCTCTTCTTGTTCTTTAACCACATGTATATCTGTATATCCTAATTCCTTTAACATATTCTTTATTGGAACACTCCCTGATCCGTGTATAGGCGTGTATACTATTTTAAGATCCTTTGCATTTTCTTTTATCATATCTTTTCTTATAGATAAATTTTTAACTTTATCTATATAGGAAGAATCTATGTCTTCCCCAATGATATTTAATAAATTCTTTGCTATTGCTAATTCTTTGCTTATGGTTTTGACTCCTTCAAATACTTTAACCTGATTAATATATTTAAATATATCTTTGGCTTTAGTATCAGTAATTTGCCCACCATCTTCTCCATACACCTTATATCCATTATATTCTTTAGGATTATGAGAAGCTGTTATTACTATACCTGCACTACAGTGTAACTGCCTCAATGCATAAGAAAGAATAGGAGTTGGTCTTAAATCTTCAAATAAATAGCATTTTATTCCATTAGCGCAAAGTGTGAGAGCAGCTTTTTCGGAGAATTCTTTGGACATATTTCGTGAATCATAAGCTATAGCCACCGAAGGCCCTTTATACATAGTATTTAAATACTGGGCTAAACCTTCTGTGGCTTTACCTACAGTATATAAATTCATTCTATTTGTTCCAGCACCCATTAATCCCCTTAATCCACCAGTTCCAAATTCTAAATCTTTATAAAACCTATCAATTATTTCTATTTGCTTATTTTTAATTAAAATTAGCTCATTTTTAGTATTATCATCAATAAACTTTGAACTTAACCATTCCTCATATATTTTATAATGATACATAATATTATCCTCCTAGAAATTCTTAACAAACCTATTATACTAAAAAAAATCTTATAAGTACACCCAAGTATTTATAAATAAAATGCATTATATTTTTTTATTATCTTTTCATATTGCATTTAAGCACTATATAACATATAATAATATTGTTTTTTAAGAGATAAAAATTTGAATATCTATTACATTATAACAGGAAAGAAGGTGCTATAGTAAGGTGTATAAATTAGATCAAAATGAAACCCCATTGTTTGATGCTTTAATAGAATATGTAAATAGAGAAACTATACCATTTCACGTTCCTGGCCATAAAAAGGGTATAGGTATGGATGAAGAGTTTAAAAGCTTTATGGGTATAAATCCATTTAAAATTGATGTAACTGTATTTAAGCTAGTAGATAGTCTTCATCACCCTACAGGTCCGATAAAAAAAGCTCAAGAATTGGCAGCAGATGCCTATGGATCAGAAGATGCATTTTTCTCAATCCATGGAACTTCTGGTGCAATTCAAGCTATGATAATGGCAGCAGTAAGTTCCGGTGATACATTATTAGTTCCAAGAAATGTACATAAATCCGTTACTGCTGGAATTATTTTAAGTGGTGCTACCCCAGTATATATGCAGCCAGAACTAGATAAAAACTTAGGTATAGCTCAAGGTGTTACACCAGAAACTGTAGAAGCTACCTTAAAAGAGCATCCTGAAGCAAAGGCAGTTTTAATAATAAATCCTACTTACTATGGAGTCGCTACAGATTTAAAAAGGATAGCTGAAATCGTCCACAGTTATGATATACCTTTAATTGTAGATGAAGCACATGGACCTCACTTAAGATTTAATGAAAAGTTACCAATATCGGCTATAGATGCTGGAGCTGATATATGTGCGCAGAGTACACACAAGATAATAGGTGCTTTGACTCAATGTTCTTTATTACATGTTAACTCAAAATATATAGATTCTTCAAGAGTTCAACAGATTTTAAATTTATTACAAACAACCTCACCTTCCTATATACTTATGGCTTCATTAGACTGTTCTAGACGACAGATTGCGCTCCATGGCAAAGAACTACTTGAAGGTTCTTTAGCACTGTGTAGCTATGCTAGAGATGAGATAAATAAGATACCCGGTTTTTATTGTTTTGGTGATGAAATATTAGGATCCCCTGGAGTATTTTCATTAGATCCTACTAAAATTACTATTACTTGTAGAGATTTAGGTATTACAGGATATGATTTAGATATGATTTTATCCACCAAATATCATATTCAAATGGAGCTTTCAGATCTTTACAATGTTTTGGCAGTAGGCTCTTTTGGAGATACTAAGGAAAGTATAGATAAACTTATAGACGCTTTAAAAGAAATAAGTACAGAATACTCATATAAAAATTCTAAAAAGCCAGACTTTATTGATATACCTTCTATCCCCGAAAGAATACTAATACCTAGAGATGCTTTTAATAGCTATAAGGAGTCACTTCTTTTAGCTGATAGTATAGGTTTAATTAGTGGTGAATTTTTATTAGCTTACCCTCCAGGAATTCCAATTTTATGTCCTGGAGAAAAGATTACTGAAGAAATAATAAGCTATGTAAAGGAACTTAAAGATGCAGGGCTTTATGTTCAAGGTACAGAAGATCCAAAGGTAGAATATATAAAAGTTGTAAAATAAAAAGAATGGGGATTTAAATCTCCATTCTTTTTATTTAGTAGCCTTAAAATCCCATACCTATTTTAAATGCCTTCTTATTAAGCTCTAACGCCTTCTTAGGTACATTGTTTTCCAAAACCTTTTCCCAATCCATATTTTCTAAATTTAATGCTTTAATTAGAGACCCCAATAAAATAATGTTTTGAGCTTTTATATTTCCAAGTTCTTCTGCCATGCTATAAGCATCAACAATAACAGTATTTTGCACTAGATTTTTTAATCTATTGCTAACATCTTTAGGGTAGCTTTCCATACCTATAAGTACAGTAATAGGATGTATTTCATAATCATTAACTATTAAAGTACCATTGTCTTTTAAATAAGAAACCCATCTAGCCGCCTCACTTTTTTCAAATGAAACAATTACATCTACAGTTCCCTTTTCAATTAAGGGGGAAGAAACATATTTCCCATATCTTACTTGAGTTGTTACACTTCCGCCTCTTTGAGCCATTCCATGTACTTCTGACATTTTTACGTCATATCCAAAATTTAAAAGTCCTTCTGTTAGAACCTTCGATGCTAATATAGTTCCTTGACCGCCTACACCTACAAATAAATGTTTTTAGTATTGTTCACTTTATTCACCTACCTTTTCAATAGCTCCGAACTTACAGACCTGTTTACATAATTCACATCCATTGCACATATTTTTATCTATACTTACAATGCCATCTTTATAATTTAACGCAGGACACCCAATCTTTAGGCAAGCTTTGCATTTTTTACACTTTATGAAATCTATCTTGCACTTCATATTAACTCTATACTTTATTACATCTTTTATTAAAGCACAGGGCTGCTTTGCTATTATAACAAAAGGCTCATCACTTTCATAAGCTTCCTTTACAGCAACTTCAGTAGCCTTTAAATCATAAGGATCTACAACCTTTAAATTTTCTTTTTTGATACCTAAGGATAGCACTAATCCTTCGATGTCTATTATAGAGGCCTTTTTACCTTGAAGAGTCTTTCCTGTACCAGGATTTTCTTGATGACCAGTCATACCTGTAATTCTATTATCTAATATACATGTAACTATTGGAATACCATTGTAAACAGAATCTATAAGTCCTGTTATGCCAGAGTGAAAGAATGTTGAATCACCTATAAAAGCAAACACCTTAGACTTATCTTCAGATAGTTCTCTTGCCTTTTGCATACCAAGCCCTGATGAAATAGAAGCTCCCATACAAATAACTGTATCCGTAACACTAAGTGGTGGCATCATGCCAAGAGTATAGCACCCTATATCCCCTGTAGCTATTATATCCTTGTATTTTGATACCGCATAAAACATTCCTCTATGTGGACATCCAGAGCACAATACTGGAGGCCTTGATGGTGGCACTATATCTGTTGTATAGTTGAAGCTTATCTTTTCACCTAAAATCGCCTCTCTTATAATTTCTGGATTTAATTCTCCGCATGTTGGAATTACCTCTTTACCTATACACTCTATACCCATTACCTTTATAGCATTTTCTAAATAAGGTTCATTTTCTTCTATTATATAAAGTTTGTCCACTTTTTTAGAAAATTCTTGTATTAACTTATCTGGTAGAGGGTAGCTCATTCCAATTTTAAGATAAGAAGCATCCTCCCCAAAAACTTCCTTAGCATATTGATAGCTTATACCACTAGTTATTATTCCTATAGATGCATCATTAATCTCTATTCTATTTAAAAAAGTTGTATTAGAAAAATTTTTTAGTTTTTCTAATCTTTGTTCTACCTCGTAATGTTTCTTTCTTGCATTAGCAGGTATCATAGCATATTTTGATGTATTTTTTATATAAGGCTTAACAGTAACCTTTAATTTTTCTCCAAGTTCAACAGGTCCTTTAGAGTGAGAAACTCTAGTAGTACTTCTAAATAGAACAACAGTATCAAAATCTTCACTTATTTTAAAAGCCTCTTTCATAAATATCCTGCACTCATTTGAATCGGAAGGTTCTATCAAAGCCACCTTTGCATGAGGTGCATATAATCTATTGTCTTGTTCATTTTGAGATGAATGCATCCCCGGATCATCTGCAGTAATCACTACAAAACCACCATTAACACCTTCGTAAGCCATGGTAAACAGTGGATCTGCTGCTACATTTAGCCCTACGTGTTTCATAGCCGATAAACTTCTAGCTCCACCTATAGATGCTCCAGAGGCAACTTCAAATCCCACCTTTTCATTAGGTGCCCACTCTGCATAAACTCCTTCATAAGTAGCAAAACTCTCTAATATTTCCGTACTAGGTGTTCCTGGATACCCTGATGCAACTTTACAATCTGCTTCATATGCCCCCCTTGCAATAGCCTCGTTTCCTGACATTATAACTTTCATAAAATCTCCTCCTAAAAATTAATCCATCAATGCTCCAAGCGCTATAGAATATAGCTTCGACATTGCTGAATCTGCTCTTGATAGCAAAACTATTGGGCATTTAGCTCCTACAATTATTCCAGCACTCTTAGCTTTTCCAAAGTACGTTAATGATTTTCCCAAAAAGTTACCTGCTTCTATATTTGGCACAAGTAATATATCAGCATCTCCTGCAACTTCACTTTGAATTCCTTTGTGCTCTGCTGCCTCTTTTGATATTGAATTATCTAAACCTAAAGGACCATCTACCAAACAATTCTTAATTTGACCTCTTTTATTCATTTGAGATAATATAGATGCATCTATTGTTGATTGCATTGAAGGATTAACAGTTTCAACTGCGCATATAGCTGCAACCTTAGGTTTATCAATACCAAGGCTATTAACTACAGATACAGCATTATTTAGTATAGCAATTTTATCCTTGACTTCTGGATAAGGTACCATCCCACCATCTGTTAAAAAAATCAACTTATGATAAGTAGGAATTTCGTAAACCATTACATGAGAAAGTAAACTATCCCCTCTAAGATTAGCATTTTTATCTAGTACAGCTTTTAATAAATCTGCAGTATTGATCATACCTTTCATTATAAAATCTGCCTTTCCTAAAGACACCTCTTCTACTGCGAGTTTTGCTGCAACCTTACTATCCTTTTCATTTATAATTTTTGCATCTTTAAGTAATATTTTTTCTTCCTTTAAAATAGCTTCAATCTTTTCTTTATTCCCAATTAACGTAGCATTTATAATTCCTAAATCAACAGCGTCCCCTACAGCTTTTAATATATCCTTGTCCTCAGCTACTGCTACCGACATAGTTTTAACAGGTCTATTTTTAGCCATATAAATAAGCTGTTCTAACTCCTTAACCATATAACACTCCCCTTACATTTTTCATAATAAGTTAATTTAACTAATTTTAACTTCCTATAAATAACTTTTATGATTTTCTTTTAGTATATTACAACTAATCCATATATTTAATTTATTCTACTTAATGAAATATCTACAATTAAATATTTAGCATAAAAAAGAGCCCTATATAAATATATGACTCTTTTTTAGTAGCTGGAAATATTAAATTTATAATTAAAGCTGTAATATAAAATGAAGATAATAAAAGACTATCACAGATGAAAATAATATACTATCGAATCTATCTAATATGCCTCCATGACCTGGAATTAGATTACTATAATCTTTTATACCTACATATCTTTTTATAGACGATGCTGATAAATCACCAAATTGACCTGCTATACCACCTAATAGTCCTAAGATTACATAATGATAATTTGATATTGGTACACTTTTACTTATAAAAAACCCAAAAGCGCTACAAGCTACCATACTACCAATTAACCCTCCAATAGAACCTTCTATAGTCTTCTTAGGACTTACTTTAGGACATAATTTTCTTTTTCCAAAGATTCTACCTGTATAATAAGCTGCAGTATCACACATCCATGAAGATAAAAATATTATCCAAACCATATACTTTCCATAGGGCATCTGATTTACTAATGAAATAAAACTAAAGGATATTCCACAATAAACAAATCCTAATAATGTTACAGATATATCTATAACATTATACTTCACATTTAATACTGAATTTATCAAAAGAATAAACGTTAATACTATAATAATAAATAATGATATCTCGGAATTTGAATTAAATATATAATAAAAAATACAAGCTATGTATCCCACTATTGATATAGGTTTAATATCTACAGCTTTAGCTGCACTATATATTTCATACATTCCAATTAAAGACAAAGCTAAAGACATAACTTTTAGATATGGTCCTCCTATAAATAAAAACACAATAAGAGGAGATAATATTAATGCCCCTAAATACCTACTATTAGATTTCAATTTACCACCTACATTCTTTATTTTACACTACCAAATCTTCTATCTCGCCTTTGATAGTCTATTATAGCACTGTGAAGATCGTTCACACCAAAATCTGGCCAGTATATATCAGAGTACCAAAACTCAGAATAAGCACACTGCCATAATAAAAAGTTACTTATTCTTTGTTCTCCACTTGGTCTTATTATTAAATCTGGATCTGGCATGTCTTTTGTATAAAGATACTTCTTAAATGTTTTTTCATCTATTGATTGTTTTAATATATTATTTTCACTAAAATCTTTAATTAAGCCATTAATAGCATAAATTATTTCATCTCTTCCACCATAGTTTAGCGCTAGATTCATAATTACACCTGTATTGTTTTTAGTTTTTTCATATGCACTAATAAGTTCTTTTTGACAAGATAAAGGTAATTTTGTTATATCCCCAATATGGTTTATAACTACACCATTTTCATGCAATTCATTAAATTCATTTCTTAAATATTGAATTAAAAGGCTCATTAATGTATTAATTTCATCTTTTGGCCTACTCCAATTTTCTGTAGAGAAAGCATATAACGTTAA
>CAYYWN010000045.1:10598-11204 GCA_964474485.1 uncultured Clostridium sp.
AAATATTTTATTCCCAATTTATTACATTCTTTAACAATACACCTTATTGTCTCTACTCCAGCTTTATGTCCCATAGATCTTGGTAGATTCTTTTCCTTTGCCCATCTACCATTTCCATCCATGATTATAGCTATATGTTTTGGTATATTATTCATATCTAGTTTTAACTGTTCATTTATTTTAATAGATTTCTTTTTAAATATATTAAACAATTATAATGCCCCCAATACTAAAAAATATTAAATAAAACCCGCAAAGCAGGTTTTATTTATTTAAAACTTAAAGAGAATTAACTATACAGACATTACTTCTTTTTCTTTATCATCTATTATAATATCTACTTGTTTTATATAGTTATCAGTTAACTTTTGTATATCTTCTTCTACATTTTTAACTTCATCCTCTGAAAGATTTCCATCTTTTTTTAAATTTTTTATTTTGTCATTACTTTCTCTTCTTATAGATCTTATAGCAACCTTAGAATCTTCTCCTGCTTTTTTTATACTTTTAACTAAATTTTTCCTTGTTTCTTCAGTAAGCTCTGGTACCATAAGTCTTATTAAATTTCCATCATTTTAAGGATTTTACTCTAAATCTTAATTTAAA
>CAYYWN010000046.1:0-11087 GCA_964474485.1 uncultured Clostridium sp.
GCATGTACCAGTAGTTGAAAAAGATGGAGATGTTGTAACTGTTAAAGTTGGATCTGTAGAGCACCCTATGGAGGATAAACACTACATAGAGTGGATAGAGATTATAACAGAAAACAAAGTATATAGAAAACACTTAAAACCAGGTGAAAAGCCAGAAGCAACTTTCAAGGTATGTGGAGAAATAGTATCTGTAAGGGAATACTGTAATATTCATGGACTATGGAGAGCTTAAATTAAATGATAAATAAAAGTACCCCTCAAAATATAATTTTGAGGGGTACTTTTATTTATTTTAGAAAAAAATTAGTCATCAGACTTACCTACATCGGATAGTATAAGGCCTTTATTATGATCTAAAGCCCAATTTATACCCCAATCATTTTGGAATATAAGTATCTTTCTATCTTTTAAATCTACGACCCTTTTAGTATCACTAGTTAAGTTAAGGCTATCCATATCTAAATCTTTATTTTCTATCCATCTAACAAATCTATAAGCTAGTCTATCCATTTTTATTTCAACATTATACTCATGGTTAAGTCTATATTCTAGAACTTCAAACTGTAGTACACCAACTACACCTACAATTATTTCTTCCATTCCTATAAAAAGTTCTTTAAATACTTGGATAGCACCTTCTTGAGCTATTTGAGTTATACCTTTTACAAATTGCTTTCTCTTCATTGAATCCACAGGTCTTATTCTTGCAAAGAATTCAGGAGCAAAGGTTGGTATTCCTTCAAATTTGAATTTTTTATTTGCTTTGCAAAGAGTATCACCTATACTAAATATACCTGGATCAAATACACCTATTATATCGCCAGAGAAAGCTTCATCAACAACTTCTCTATCTTGAGCCAAAAACTGCTGAGGCTGAGCTAATTTTATTTTATTGTTGCCCTGCATATGAAATATTTCCATGCCCTTTTTAAACTGCCCAGAACATATCCTCATAAAAGCAACTCTATCCCTGTGAGCAGGATTCATATTTGCTTGTATTTTAAATACAAAAGCTGAAAAGTCCTCTGAAAAGGAATCTATTTCTCCTATATCTGAATTTCTTGATAAAGGTGGAGAAGTTAATTCTAAAAAGTTTTTAATAAATGGCTCAATACCAAAGTTAGTAACAGCACTACCAAAGAACACAGGAGATAACTCTCCTCTTTTTACCTTTTCTATGTCAAATTCATCTCCAGCAATATCTAAAAGCTCGATATCTTCTATTAATTTATCATGAAGGTCTTTACCTAAAAGATCATTAAATACATCATCTTCTATACTTTCTTTTACTGATTCAACTCTAGTTTGACCATGGTTTTTATTGCCATTGAAAACTTGTATAGTATTAGAACCTCTTTCATAAACTCCTTTAAAGTCATGACCTGAACCGATAGGCCAGTTCATAGGATAAGATTTTATACCAAGCTCATTTTCAAGTTCTTCTAGAAGCTCAAAAGGATCTCTAGTTTCTCTATCCATTTTATTTATGAAAGTAAATATTGGAATTTCTCTTAGGGAACAAACATTGAAGAGTTTTCTTGTTTGTTCTTCAACACCTTTTGCACCATCAATTACCATTACTGCACTATCAGCAGCTATCAAAGTTCTATAGGTATCTTCACTAAAGTCTTGGTGACCAGGTGTATCCAATATATTTATACAGTATCCATCATAATTAAATTGCATTACAGATGAAGTTACTGAAATACCCCTTTGTTTTTCTATCTCCATCCAGTCTGAAGTTGCATGTTTTGATGCTTTTCTAGCTTTAACGGAACCAGCAAGTCTTATGGCTCCACCATATAATAGTAGTTTTTCTGTAAGCGTAGTTTTACCAGCATCTGGGTGAGAGATTATGGCAAAGGTTCGTCTTTTTTCTATTTCTTCTTTAAGATTCACTATAAAATCCTCCTTATATTTTTAAGGATTATACCCTAGACCATTTAAGTTTAAGGTTTTAATTCTAAACACAGTAATTATAACAGTTAAAAAAGAAATTTTCAATAATAGTAAATGTTAGATATAAAAATATATATGTAAAAGTATCTAAAGGTTTTAAATAGTATTATAAATATAAGCTATACACTGATTAAAGAGTATAGAAAAGTACTATAAGGCTTTGATTATTTTATATGTTACTATAAATTAAAAGTTAAATATAATTTAAAAGGAGATAAAGTCAATGGAAGATTACCCTAAGGGATTTGAGGAGTTTAGTGAAGCTAGAAGAAATGGATTTATAAAAGTTAAGGAATTAAAGGATGAAGGGAAAAAGATAGTTGGTACTTTTTGTACTTTTACCCCTGTAGAAATTATATTTGCAGCAGGGGCAATTCCAGTATCACTATGTGGCATGAGCGAGGAATCTATACCAGATGCTGAGAGAGATTTACCACAAAATTTATGCCCTCTTATTAAATCTAGCTATGGATTTGCGGTTACAAAAACTTGCCCTTATACATATTTTTCAGATTTAATAGTTGGTGAAACTACCTGCGATGGTAAGAAAAAGATGTATGAATATTTAGGAGAAATAAAAAATGTTCATGTAATGCAGTTGCCACAAAATTTAGAGCGAAAGGATTCTTTTAATCTTTGGAAAAATGAAATATTATATTTAAAAGAGAAACTTGAAAATGACTTTGATGTTATTATCACAAAAGAAGATATAAAAAAATCTATAAAAGCAAGGAATAAAGAAAGAGTATTATTACAGGAGTTTTATGATCTTCAAAAGTTATGTCCTCCTCCCATAAGTGGATATGAAATCCATAAGGTATTAGAAGGATCATCTTTTAATTTAGACAAGGGTAAGCAAAATAGAAGCCTTAAAGAGATGATAGAAGATATAAAACATAATTATGAAAATGGACAAAGAAAGGTAAGTAAAAATGCTAAAAGAATACTTATAACAGGCTGTCCTATTGGAGGGGTAGCAGACAAGATTATAAAAGCTATAGAAGAGGATAATAACGCTGTTGTAGTATGCTATGAAAATTGTTCAGGGGTTAAGGAAAAAAGTAGATTGGTAGATGAAAATATTGATCCTATAGATGCACTTACAGAAAAATATATAAATATAGGCTGTTCAGTCATGTCACCTAATGATAATAGAATAAGTTTATTAAATGAACTAATAGATGAGTATAAAGTAGAGGGGGTTATAGAGGTTGTACTCCAAGCTTGTCATACCTATGCTGTAGAAACCAAAAAGATAAAAGAATTTGTAACAAAAGATAAAGAAATTCCTTATATGGCATTAGAAACAAGCTACTCACCTTCGGATATAGGACAAGTAAAAACTAGAATTTCAGCATTTATAGAGATGTTGTAAATATTTCTTTTCCAAAGATAGTATAGATTTGATTTTGAAAATTTTGCTTATAAAGATAAACTTTTTAAGTATAAAGTGAATTTAATCTTAAATAAAAAGTTACTTGAGATAAAAAAAGATAGCCCATTAAAGATCTAATATAAAATTATTAGACCTTTAATGGGCTTATATTTAGTTTTCGTATTTTATTTCAGTTAACAATATTATCTAGGAATTAAACCTATTTTCTTTTGCATTTTTCTTAAAGTTTTATTAGCTACATAGTTAGCTTTTTCTGCACCTTTTATATATATATCTTCTAAGTAAGTTTTATTGCTCATTAATTCATTTATTTTAGCTTGAATAGGTAAAAGCTCGTCAATTATAACTTCAGCAACATCTTTTTTTAAGTCTGAATAGCCAAGGCCTTTATATTTTTTTACTACGTCTTTAGGCAAAATACCTTTTATAGAACTTAATATATTTATTAAGTTTTTAACGCCGGGCTGATCATCAGAGTAGTTAACTATTCCAATACTATCTGTTACGGTTCTACTTACCTTTTTTCTAATAACCTCAGGTGGATCCATTATTAAAATATATCCATTAGGGTTATCTTCAGATTTAGACATCTTTTTAGAAGGATCTTGAAGGTCCATTATTTTAGCCGCAGAGGTAGCTATATATCCATCAGGAATGGTGAAAGTAGGACTATATAAATTATTAAATCTTTCTCCTATATCTCTTGCAAGTTCTAAGTGTTGCTTTTGATCTATGCCTACAGGAACTAAATCTGCATTATATAAAAGTATATCTGACGCCATAAGGATTGGGTAATTAAAAAGCCCAGCACCTATAGACTCACCATACTTTTGAGACTTATCTTTAAATTGAGTCATTCTTCCAAGTTCTCCCATATAACTAGAACAAGTTAGTAGCCATGAAGCTTCAGAGTGAGCAGGTACATGAGATTGTATAAAAAGGGTGTTCTTTTCTGGATCTATTCCGGAGGATATATATATAGATAAGATTTCTAAAGTTCTTCTTCTAAGATCCTTAGGTTCTTGTCTTACAGTGATTGCATGTAAGTCTGCCACGCAAAAATAGCAATCATACTGATCTTGAAGTTTTACCCAATTTTTTATAGCACCCAAATAGTTTCCAAGTGTTAAATCTCCAGAGGGTTTTATTCCGCTGAATATAATTTTTTTTGTATCTTCCATAAGTTACACTTCCTTTAAGTTTTATAGATTATTATATTTAGGTACATTAGAAAAATTTATAATGTACCTAATTTATCTAAATATAGAATAGCTAGTTTTTATAATATACATACTTGTATATAAAAAGCGCCCTATGAAAAAATCATAGGGCGCTTGTATAACCGCGGTACCACCTAATTTGAGGAAATAATCCTCATCTCTTAAAGATACTATCATATCTCTATCCTTTTAACGTAAGATGCACGGCTTAAAGTACTAAAATTCATCTAAGCACAAAAGAGACCCATTGGGTTTAAACATGACTATTATGATTTCACCATCCATAACTCTCTTAAAATCTGTTTTTAAACTTACTTACTTCTCTTTAAAGTTTTTAATTATTAACATTTTAAATACACATTGTTAATTGTATTGAGTTTATAATAGTACTATTTAATAATTATGTCAATATATAATAAATAATATTTTTATTAATGTAACTCTATAAATGAAATATATTACATATATTTGAACTTATGTAAATCAGGATATATAATGTATTTATAAAGAAAGCGATCAAATTTATAATATTATTTTAGGGGGAATGGTGATGGAAAAGAAAAGAAACAATGAAATATCAAAGACGCAAAGTAAAATAAAGGATTTAATTTATATGGCACTTATGTCATCAATTGTGCTTTTAGCAACTTCTCTTATAACCATACCATCTTATAATGGAGTTATACATATAGGGGATAGTATTATATTTATTTCAGTTATTTTACTAGGTAAGAAGAAAGGAGCTATATCTTCAGCCTTGGGTATGTTTTTGTTTGATATACTTCATGGATATACTTATTGGGCACCTTTTACATTTATCATTAAAGGTTCAATGGTACTTCTAGCAGGATGGATAATTGAAAGCGGAGATAACAAATCCACATTAAAGTATGCTTTTGCATTTTTAGTATCAGGTGTATTTATGGTAGGTGCATACTTTATATCTGGAGCTCTAATAAAGATGCTATTTTTAGGTGAGGGTATAACATTTATGAAGTCACTTATAGTATCTTCTTATGATATACCGGGGAATATATTACAGGTGCTTGTAGGTATAATAATTGCATTACCTTTAATAAAGGCGATAGAAACTCATAGAATAATATAAAAAGCCAAACAGGATAATTTAAATTAAAAAAATGGACTAATTTATTAATAAATTAGTCCTAGAGCTTATAAGAAAATAAAAGTTATATATTTTCTTATCTATTGTTTCTTTCTGCTTTTCTTGCTCGTCTACAATCAGGGCATCTTACAGGATCGTTTTCAAATCCTTTTTCTTTAAAGAACTCTTGCTCTCCAGCTGTAAAAACAAACTCTCTTCCACAATCTTTACATACAATATTTTTATCTTCCATTTTACAAACCTCCTTGTGATCAAAGGGTTAATTTATAGATAACTTCTTCCTTGATCAAAGGAAGGGAAATTACCTCATTAAATTGGACCCACATAATATATAGAGCCAAAGCTCATAATAATATTATAACATATAGTTATAATATTTCAATACAAATTAATTGATTATTCAATCTATTGTATAGATATGAAATTTAAATATTAATTATAATAGCTATATAATTTAAAAGTACACTTTTTAATAAGTAAATATAGGTTATGAAGATTAGATTAAATTATATGTTTATAAATTGTTATTTAAAATAATAAGTCAAGCATAGTAATCTTCCTATGATTAAACAAATAAATGGTTGATTATATATTGGAAATATTTTAAACTATAAGTATTAGAGTATAAATTAACATATAAAAACAAAAGGGGGAGAAGGTATTGGCAAGTAATTATTCTTTTGACATAGTATCAAAAGTTGATATGCAAGAGGTGGATAATGCTATAAATCAAACTTTGAAGGAGATAAGTCAACGATATGATTTTAAAGGTAGTAAGTCTACGGTTGAACTTATAAAGGATGAAATTAAAATAGCTTCTGAAGATGACTTTAGACTAAAAGCTGTTATAGAAGTATTGAAGGGAAAGCTTATAAAAAGAGGTATTTCAGCAAAGGCTTTAGATTTTGAAAAAGTAGAAGATGCTAGTATGGGAACTGTACGACAAGTGGGTAAAATCGTAAACGGTATAGACAAAGAAAAGTCGAAGATTATAGTAAATGAAATAAAATCAAGCAAAATAAAGGTGCAAACACAAATATTAGATGATGAGTTAAGAATTACAGGGAAAAATAAAGATGATCTTCAAGCTGTTATGGCTTTATTAAAAGGAAAAGATTTTGGAATAGAGCTTCAATTCACTAACTATAGATAAATAAATTATTTTATTATTAAAGCAATGATAAGTTAAGTAATAATTTAAAATTGCTTAAATGTGCAGAAAAATTATTATATAAGGGTAAAAGAACAGGTTAGAATATGGTTATGTATAATGTTTAAAATAAAAGATTACTTCTAATTATGGAAGTAATCTTTTTTTATAGATTCTTTAAGTAGGTGGCAGATGTAAATAATTTATTAAGTTTTGAAGTGTCGTTGATAAAATATTCTGAATATTATATAATTATATTAGCAGGGTGACTTCTCTAAAATATAATAAAGGGGTGGTTAACATGATACATGTATTTTGCAGCCAAAGAGGTACAGGAAAAACTAAAGCACTAATAGAACTTGCTAATGGTAAAGCAGAAAAGGCAAAGGGTACTGTTATATATATAGATGATGATAGGGGACCTATGTTTAATTTAGATTCTAGAATTAGAATGATTATTACCGATGACTTTAGGTTAAAAGATTATAATGAAATGTATGGTTTTTTGTGCGGCATACTTTCAGAAGATTATGATATAGAAACTATTTTTATTGATAGTTTATGTAGTATTATTTCTGGAAACTTAGAAGATGCCGCACATTTATTTTTGAAGATGGAAAAGTTAGCTCACAATTATAAGTTGGAGTTTTATATAAATATAAATGGAGATTATAGTGAAATGCCTCTGTTCTTACAAAAATATGCAGCTTAAGGTTATAGATTATATTAAAAATATTAAATAAGTGTGTAATATAAAAAGAGTTGATGAAATTAAGTTTTCACCAACTCTTTTAAACTTTTTACATTAATTAAATTACTTATAGCCAAGTAAAGAACTAATTACTTTAGCAATTGATTCTAAATCTTCTTTTAATGAAAGCATAATTTCTAGGTGATTATAGATAACTAATCCTGAAAGGCTCATAGCTGTCACTATTTCTTTATGTCTATTAAATATAGGAACAGAAATACATCTTATACCATCTTCATGTTCCATATTATCTAAAGCATAACCATTTTCTCTAACTTCATGTATTTCTTTTATAAAGCTTTCAACATCAGTTAAAGTTTTATCTGTATATGGAATAAACTCAATATCTTTCATAATATCTCGAATTTTATTATCATCAAACTGAGAAAGAATAACTTTACCTGAAGCGGTACAATATAAAGGTACCTTTTTACCTATACGTGAAGACATACTAACACCTTTTTTTGGGTTAACAGGTTTGATTTTATCAATATATACTATATTTGAATAAGTTTCATCTAAAACAGATAAATGTACTGTTTCATCTACTCTATCTACAAATTCTTGTATATAAGGTCTTGAAATACTTACTATATCCATACTATTTGTTAAACAACTAGACAAATAAAGGATTTTTGATCCTAAAATATATTGATCTGAGTTTGGGGGTTGAGATACAAAGCTTTTATTTTTCATTGTGGATATTAATCTATGTACTGTAGTTTTACTTAAGTTTAAATCTTTAGATATTTGAGTTATACCATATCCCCTTGGGTTTTCTGCTAGGATTTCAAGGATATCAAGAGCTCTTTCTACAGATTGGACAAAATTATTATTGTTAGCCATTTTTACCTCCTTAGTAATAAGTATAAATAGATAATATCATATAATCATTTGAAAAATGATATAAATAAAATCTTTATTTATGTACTTGACTTAAACTATATAAATGGTTTACAATAAAAACAAGACAAAACGGAATAGCGTTCCGTAATACGAAACGAACAAAGGAGAGTATGGAAATGGATATAAGATATGCGAATCATCCTAATGATTCTAAAAAATATACTACAGAGGAATTAAGAAAACATTATTTAGTTGAAGAGATATTTTCAAAAGATAATATATGTTTAGCTTATAGTCATGTAGACAGAATAATATTTGGTGGAGCTATGCCAATTAATGAAATTTTAAAACTTACAGCAGGAAAAGAGATGGGTGTAGATTTCTTTCTTGAAAGAAGAGAGATGGGCGTTATAAATGTTGGAGGAGAAGGAACTATAACACTTGATGGTAAAGAATTTGAAATGAAAAGTCAAGATGGAATATATATAGGAATGGGTATTAAAGAGGTCACATTTAAATCCAAAGATTCTTTAAATCCAGCTAAATTTTATATAAATTCAGTACCAGCTCATAAGAGCTATCCAACAGTAAAAATAGATATAAACGATGCAAATCCTGTACGTTTAGGAGATGAAGCAAACTTAAATAAGAGGACTATATACCAATATGTTCATCCAAATGTATGTAAAAGTTGCCAGTTATTAATGGGGCTTACAAAACTTGAGCCAAATAATGCTTGGAATACAATGCCTTGTCATACTCATGAAAGACGTATGGAAGTTTATTTCTACTTTGACATGAAAGAAGATACAAGAGTATTCCACTTTATGGGTGAAGTTAATGAAACAAGACATATAGTAATGAAAAATGAACAAGCTACTATATCACCAAGTTGGTCAATACATTCAGGAGTAGGTACTAGTAATTATACATTCATTTGGGGAATGTGTGGAGAAAATCAAACCTTTGATGATATGGATCATGTAGCAATGGCAGATTTAAAATAATAAAAATTAAGAGGTGAAATAAAATGAGCTTTTCATTAGAAGATTTTTCAATGGACTTTTTTACACTAAAGGGGAAGGTTGCAATTGTTACAGGCGGTAATACAGGTCTTGGACAAGGGTATGTAGTAGCCTTAGCTAAAGCTGGAGCGGATATATATGTTCCGACTTATGATACTAATTGGGATGAAACAAGAGAATTAGTTGAAAAAGAAGGAAGAATAATAAAGTTTATTCAGGCAGATCTTACAAAAAAAGAAGATATAACTAAAGTTGTACAAGGATGTCTTAAGGATTTTGGAAAGATAGATATATTGATAAATAACGCTGGAACAATAAGAAGGGCACCATTACTTGAATATAAGGATGAGGATTGGGAAGCTGTAATGAACATAAATCTAAATGCTGTTTATTACTTAAGCAAAGAAGTTGCTGTTATTATGGCTAAACAAGGGTCTGGAAAAATAGTTAATGTAGCATCAATGCTATCATTTCAAGGCGGAAAGTTTGTTCCACCTTACACAGCAAGTAAACATGGTGTAGTTGGTATTACTAAAGCTTTTGCAAGTGAACTTGCAGAACATAACATCCAAACTAACGCTATTGCACCAGGATATATAGCTACTGCTAATACAGCACCAATTAGAGCAGATGAAAAAAGAAATGGAGAAATTTTATCAAGAATACCGGCAGGTAAATGGGGAACACCTTTTGACTTAATGGGAACAATGGTATTTCTTTGTAGCAAGGCATCTGATTATATAAATGGGCACATTTTAGCTGTAGACGGTGGCTGGCTTGTTAGATAGAGGGATATTATGATAAAAAAGATAGAAACTCTAAAGAGTATTATAGATGTAGGCGTTGTAGCGGTGGTAAGAGCTTCTAGTTCTAAAGAAGCTATAAATATAGCTAGAGCTTCCATAAAAGGAGGTATAAATGCTATAGAAGTAACTTTCACGGTACCGGGAGCGGAAGATGTTATATCATCATTAAAAAAAGAATTTTCAGGTGATGAGATTATAATTGGAGCTGGTACAGTACTAGATAGCGAAACAGCTAGGATTGCCATATTAAAAGGTGCAGAATATATAGTAAGTCCAGGGTTTGATAGTGAAACAGCAAAGCTCTGTAATAGATATCAAATTCCATATATGGCAGGATGTATGACTATAACAGAAATTATAAAAGCCATGGAGTCTGGGGTAGATGTAATAAAACTATTTCCAGGATCGGCATTTGGACCTGGCATGGTAAAAGATATAAAATCACCTCTTCCACAGGCACCTATAATGCCAACAGGTGGAGTATCTCTAGAAAATGTAGAAGAGTGGATTAAAAATGGGTGTATAGCTGTTGGAATAGGTGGATGTCTAACAGCTCCAGCTAAGACTGGAGACTATGATAAGGTTACATCTATCGCAAAAGAATTTGTGTCAAAAGTTAAAAAAGCTAGAGAATAAGGTGAAATATATGACAGGCAAGATCATTACAATGGGGGAAATTATTTTAAGGCTATCTCCCCCTAATAACCAAAGATTACTTCAATCAGATACACTTAACATGGATTTTGGAGGAGCAGAGGCTAATGTTTCCGTATTACTTGGCAATTTAGGGGTAGATAACTATATGATA
>CAYYWN010000047.1:0-11017 GCA_964474485.1 uncultured Clostridium sp.
CATATCCTATCTTGAAAATTGCAAATATCCCATAGGTTAATGCTGCCCCTGACCCTATAGCTATAAGTGAATCCATATTAGGCCTTCCATGAAATAAAGTCTTAAACCCAACTTGATAATACTTACGATTGACATAAACAACTGGTATAGTAAGTAGCAATTGAATAAAGGCGAAGGTTATTGCATTTTCCGGCCCCATTATCCATCTAGGATGAGGAAGGTTAAACATATGCCCCATAGATACATACATTAGTGGAATTAGAAAACCGAAGGAAATAATTATACGACTTTTCATTTCCTTTAACTCTTTTTCCACTGGATTTACTGACTTTTCTATTTTTTTAGAATCACTTGATCCACGTACAAATATAGAAGCATCATAACCAGCATCCTGAATAGCTTTTATTATGGTGGTACTATCAATATCAGAGTCCTTGTAATCAACTGTCATGCTATTTGAAAGCAAATTCACATTCACCGTATCAACACCTGAAAGTTTTCTAACTGCCTTTTCAACATTAGCCGAACAAGATGAGCAAGTCATACCTGTTACATTAAATTTTTGATTCATATCATCACCTCATTATTATTTCACTACCACACCCCCGTAGGGTGTATGCATAAAGTTTACACCCTTATTTTTAATTTGTCAATAACTATTACAATATAAATTCAAACTAAATAAAAGATGAAGATATAAATAGGATTTACCTTCATCTTTTTTATATTACTCACATTCTTATTATATTACCCACAGTTTTTATATAAAAGGTACACACATCTTACAGTTACACACAGGAGAATCAATAAGTTTACAACTTACTCCAAAGACACTTTTTATAAGATTTTCATCTATAATATTTTCTTTAGCCCCCTGTGCAAATATAATGCCGTCTTTTAGGGCAATTATATTATGTGCATACTTCAAAGCATGATTTATATCATGAATAACCATTACTATAGTTCTATTTTCTTTTTCATTTAGATCCTTTAGAAGATTTAGTATTTCTAATTGATACTTTATATCTAAGTGATTTGTAGGTTCATCTAGGAGTATAATATCTGTATTTTGTGCTAAAGCTAGAGCAATCCAGGCCCTTTGCCTTTGTCCACCTGAAAGATTACCTAGAGTTCTATCCTTTTCATCAGATAGTCCCATCTTTTTTATAGCTTCTAAAACTATAGCTTCATCTTTTTTGCTCCAAAAAGATAGTAAATTATGATATGGATATCTTCCTTGCTTTACTAAATCATAAATAGTTAAATCTTCTGGGGCATTACTGTTTTGAGGAAGCATTGCTAATAGCTTGGACACTTCTTTTGATGGCATCTTCAAAATATTCTTATCCTCCATTAATATGGTTCCATCTTTAGGAGCAAGTATTCTTGCTATAGCCTTTATTAATGTAGATTTCCCGCAACCATTTGAACCAATTAATGCTGTAATCTTTCCCTTTTCTATATCTAAATTAATATTATCTAATATAATTTTCTCATCATAACCTAATTTTAAATCATTTATTTTTATCATATTTATCTCCCTTTTGAAGCCTTTCTATTTTTTATTAAAAGGTATATAAAGTAGGGGGCCCCTATAGATGCTGTAAATATCCCTATTGGCAAATCCTGTGGATAAAATAACCACTTAGAAGCAAAGTCAGCTAATAAAGTCATTATGCCACCTATAAATATCGATAGAGGAATTACATTTTCAAACTTTGAATCTACAAGTTTTCTTGCAATATGAGGAGCTATTAAACCTACAAAAGAGATTCCTCCTCCCATAGTTACCGCGCCTGCAGTTAATGCCGCAGAAATACTTAAAAGAATTATCCTACTCTTATGTATATTATTCCCTAGAGCTATTACCACTTCGTCCTCTAACTGATGAAGGTTTAAATCCTTTATAAATATCACAGTTATGATAGTAAAAACAGTAAATATTATTGTGATTATAGTGGCATGAGTAAAATTAGCTCCGTATATGCTTCCAGTTATCCAAGTTGTAGCTTCTTTTATAAAAATTACTGGTCCATTTATTATAAGAATATTAGTTATACCTTTAAAAATAGCTGAGACTCCAATTCCTATTATGATTAATTTATTGGTTGATGTAGATTTCCCTGAAATAAATAAAATTAACATCACAGCTAAAAAGGAAAATGCAAAAGTAAATAAAGGCATATATAATATTGATGTGGTTAATGAATTATTTTTAGGGTCCGTAAAAATTGTTAAAAATATTAATGCACCAACAGATCCTCCATTTACTATGCCTAATATATCTGGGGATGCTAGATTATTTTTAACTACTCCTTGAAGTATAGCCCCCGATAATGCTAAGGATGCTCCAACAAAAAAGGCAACAATAACCCTTGGTAATCTTATATTCATTACTAAAATAGAGGAAAATCCTGTATTCATACCTAAGATACTTTTTAAAACATCTAATGGCGTAACCATTATTTCTCCAACACTTAAAGATATAGTAAACATTAAAAGAGTAATCGCTAATAAGACTCCACCTATCTTAATAGTTCTTTTGCTTATATTAATCATTAACTAGTCCTCCTTTTAGCAACATATATAAAGAAAGGTCCTCCTATAAGTGCTGTCAAAGCACCTACTGGAGCTTCTTTTGGATAAATTATAAATCTTGACATTATGTCTGAAAGTAATAATATGGAGGATCCCGTTAATACCGAAAAAGGTATAAGCCATCTATAATCTGTACCGATAAATTTATGTACTATATGCGGAGTTACAAGTCCAATAAACGCTATAGGTCCTGCAAGAGCCACAGATACCCCTGATAAAATTGCAATTATAGCTATTATAACTACTTTTAAATACAGGGTGTTCATACCTAAAGACCTTGCCATTTCTTCTCCTAATGAAAATACATTAAGTTTTTTCCCAATAAATAATGTGAAAATTATGACTCCTATTATAATTGGAGCAAATTTAATGATAATCTCTAACTTTTTCCCTTCTACAGAGCCTGTCATCCAATAAACAACCTCTTCTAAAGCAACATCATTTTTGTATAAAATTCCTTGAGTTAATGAAAATAGTAGTGCTGCAAGTGCCGTTCCTCCAAGGGTTAAATCCATGGGTCTTATATCTCCTACAAGGCCTCCAGATAATATGTACACTAATATTGCAGCAACTAATGCACCGAAAAAAGAAACCCATACAAGTCCTAGGGTAGATATACCTCTAATATAATTTATTGCTATAACTAAGGCAAATACTGCCCCAGAATTTATACCTAATATACTTGGAGAAGCTAGCTTATTTCTTGTAATTCCCTGAGTCAAAAGTCCAGCAACCCCAAGCGCCCCGCCAACTAAAAGAGCATTTAAAGTTCTTGGAACCCTAGATGTTCTTATAATTATATGTTCCTTGGAATTATTAAAATTCTTATATGAATTTATAACCATTTCATAAGATGTATGTATAAAACCTTTAGTAATACTTAGATAACATAATATAACCACTAATAATGTAAGTAATAGAAATAAGATAATCTTATTTCTATTGGTTTTTATAACACTTTTCATATAATTTCCCCCATTTGTTTCATGAATTAATTCAGTTTAATTTGATTTCATCTAGATAATTAATTCTTAACTATCTAGTTTATTACTTAATTTATTGTATAGTATGTTATTTTTTTGATTAAATGATGTATATTTTCATTAAAGACTATATCGATAACAACTTTCAATAACCATTGATAATAATTCCTATTTATGATATCATAACTCTGTTATTAAATCTATAATATTTCACAAAAAACATAATCAATAGGAGGTACATACATATGACCAAAAAAGCATTATACATAATTTTAGCAGGTATAATATCTGCAAGTTTATTTGCAGGTTGCTCAAATAAAACTAAAGACACATCAGTTGATAAAACTATATCCATAGAAGATGCAATGGGGACAGCTAGTGTTCCTGAAAACCCCAAAAGAGTGGTTATACTAACTAATGAAGGTACAGAAGCACTCCTTACCCTTGGTGTTAAGCCAGTAGGTGCTGTTACTGGTTTTGCTGGTGAATGGTACGAGCATACTAAAGATGAACTTGTAGATGCAAAGCCTGTCGGTAAGGAAACCTCGGTAAATGTGGAAGCAGTTGCTGCATTAAAACCTGATTTAATAATTGGAAATAAAATGAGACATGAAAAAATATATGATCAACTAAAATCAATAGCTCCAACTGTCTATTCAGATACACTAAGAGGTGAATGGAAAGATAATTTTAGATTCTATGCTAAGGTCGTAGGTAAAGAAGCTGAAGGGGACAAAGCTATAAAAGACTACGAAGATAAAGTTACTTCAATAAAAGAAAATTATAAAGATAAGTTAGACACTGAAGTATCCATTGTTAGATTTATGGCTGGAAAAACTAGAATATACCTTGGAGATACTTTCTCAGGAACTATTTTTAAAGAAATAGGATTTAAAAGACCAGAAACTCAGCAAGGAACAGAATTTGTTAATGAAATCGGTAAAGAAAGATTAAAAGAAGCAGATGGAGATGTGATATTCTACTTCACCTATGAACTGGGTGATGGTAAAGGCCTTGCTAGAGAAGAAGAATGGATACAAGATCCATTATTTAAATCTTTAGAAGCAGTTAAAAATAATAAAGCCTTCAAAGTAGATGATACTATCTGGAACACAGCTGGCGGTATAAAGGCAGCAAATCTTATGCTTGAGGACCTAACTAACCTTTTAAAAGATAATAAGATATAATAAAATATAAAGTACTTTTATATTTAAGCTAAGAATAAAGTTCCTACCTAGATAATAGCTATGCTATCTATCACAAGGTAGGAACTTTATTTCTAAATATGGAAATATTTAAATAATATATGTCTATATAACCACAATCATAAATTAAAAATATAATTTCATATTCACCCTTTAATTTTGTATTTTATAATAACTAATTCTGCTAATTTATAAGTCATATATCCAAAGATTGCGCCTAACACATTAAGTATTAAATCATCTATATCTACCACTCTAAAATGTCCTATATTAAAAAAGTTCTCTAAAAGTTGTAAAAGTTCAATAGACAAAGAAACTACAAATCCAACAATTACAATACTTTTTAATGAATTAACCTTTTTCCATAGAATAGGTGTAAGAAAACCTATAGGAATAAGTAAAATAAAGTTTCCTAAAACATTCATAATCAATAATTTAATTTGGAAACCCACTGAAAATGATCCAGTACCGATTTGTCCAACATCATAAGCTATTGATCTAAATGGTATATAGTTGATTGCCATGTTATTTCTAGTCATAGCATGTCCCCCAAACCCAATTCTAAGTGGGAAGAGAATAACTCCTATAAGTGCAATTATGTATAACCCAAAACTAAGCTTAACAAACTCTCTAAAAGAATCTATTTTCTCACCCTTTTTCTTTTTTGAAAATATTATACTTCCTGATATTATTAAATACAGCGGTGTTACAAAAACAAATAAGAACTCTTTTTCAATAAAATAACCCATGAATCCCCCTCCTAACTATTAATCCTATAACTCCATTTAACCTTTTATCATTAATACTATAGCTTTCAAGTAAAGCCTAATTACTTAGTAAGCCATTAAAACACACTGATTTTAGTTCTTACATCATCTTCATCAATATACCTAACATCTCCATATCCCTTATGATATACATTCTTAAATAACCTTTCTAACAACACTTGGTCTTTACAATATATATCCACATAAATACAATCATAAATCAAAAGCATAATTTCACACTTGCTTGTTAGAAATTCATTATAAGAAGATATTGATGTAACAGGTGATTCTGTAGGAAATGCTTTAAGTTCTGCGAATACAACATAATATGTATTATCACCTATCCATCTTGAAAATTCACTTCCCTTAACTACTGTTTCTGTAAATAACCAGTTATCAGTTAAAACACCATCTATTATTAAATGTATTTCATCATTATCAATGCTCCAATTGTACTTGCAGCATTGAGTTGGCTCTAGAATCTCACTAAGAAAGCTACCATAATCATTAGGTATTAGAAATCTTAATCCTCTTTTTTGCATAATATAACCCCCTGTTATTTTCAGCTTATTAGTAACTTATTAAAGTAATTATTAGTAACTTCTTTTATTTATCTCTTAGATAATACCTGTAGAAAACATTCAATAAGTTAATCTTTTCAAAAAGCCCTTTTTATTAAACTTAAAATATTCTTACCAAATTAACATATATTGAAATAATATACCCATAAATGCATATCATTAGTTTACATGACCTTAATTTAGTTGTCTAGCTTATTATAATCTATCCAATATTAGGTTTTAAATGTAAAATAATGCATTATATAAGTATGATATCCTTGTTTGTACTTAAAACAATATTAAAATGGAATAATTATTATAATCCTTTAATTTAATCAAAAAAAGTATAATAGGACCTTCAATATCGCATCAACTGATTTTGCAACTTTATCCTAAGAGTTACAAAAGTCTAGCAGTTAGCCTTCCCCTAATTTAATAAGTGAATAATATTTTCGTTTCGCTCCTAATTAAAAATCACGGCTAACCAATGGCAATAATCCGTTTTTCCCCAATCTATTAGCAAAAGATACAGGGTTCCTTCAGAAAAGAGTTTTTTATGGATTGTTATTTGTCCAAACGTGATTCTAGGATTTATACCCTATGCATTTTGGATTCTTGGTGCTTTTGATTTTAATCCATTGCTTTCACAGACAATAATTATTTTTGCCATGATTAATATTGTATCTGGTGTAGGTGATTATTTGAACTTCTATTTATCCCTTAGACAGGTGCCTAAAAATGCATTAGTTCAAAATTATGGATTTCATACATATTGGTTTTTAGATAAATAAATTAAAACCCTGCACCCTCTCACCTTATATGAGAATGTGCAGGGTTTATTACATTAATCTTCACTTAATTCTCTATGTCCTTTTGTAGCTTCAAAGGTACTCTCACAACTCTGCTTCTATTATATATAGGTTAATTATTTTTTATATATTGAACATTCCCCATGGATGGCTTTTCTATATTTAATATTTTTAGACTATCTTCATTTATATATACTTCAGTTTCATCTGATATTTTCATTGGCATTTTAGATATATCCTCTCCCTTTAATACTGAAACTGCCATCTTACCTGTTTCGTAGCCTAATTTATAATAGTTGATTCCTACAGTAGCTAGCGCCCCTGCTTCTACGCTTCCTTTTTCTGATGCAATTATAGGTACCTTTGCTTCTAATGCATGCTTAACTATTATAGGCATTGAGGATACAACTAACTGATCTGTTGGTATATATAATACATCTACCTTCTTTACTAAGCTAACTATATTGCTGTTTACCTCATTCGTACTTGTTATTCCTGTAGGGACAATTTCATAGCCCTTGGCGACCTTTTTTAGCTCATTTAATTGAACTTCTGAATTTACTTCACTTGTGTTATATATAAATCCTATTTTCTTTGCATTTGGTACAAGTTTCTTTATTAAATCTAACTGTTTTTCCACAGCTAAATAATCTGAAGTTCCTGATACATTAGTTTCAGGAACTTCCATGGAGTTAACTAATTCAGCTTTTACTGGATCAGTAACAGAGCTAATCATTATTGGTATTTTCTTTGTTGTATTAAATGCACCTTGTGCCGCAGGAGTACCTATTGCGAAAATCAAGTCTTTCTTCTCTGATGAAAATTTCTTTGCTATAGTTTGGGATACCGCTAGATCTCCTTGAGCATTTTGATAATCTATTTTCATATTTTCTCCATCTTTATATCCACCTTCCTCAAGTGCCTTTATAAATCCTTCCCTATTTTGATCTAAGGCAACATATTCTACAATTTGACTTATGCCTATATTTACCACTTTCTTTTTATCCCCTGTTTTTCCGCATCCTGTTAAAATTCCAGTTACTATTAATATTCCAACAATTATTTTTTTCATAATACTTTCTCTCCTTTATACTGCATATTCAAATTTTTTTAGTATGTCTTCTACAGTTATTTTTTTCTTTTGCTCTTCGTCTAAATCTAAGATAACTTCACCCTTATGTAACATAATGAGTCTATTACCATATTGTATTGCATCCCTTAAGTTGTGAGTTACCATCAATGTAATCATACTTTTCTCTCTTACAACTTTTTCAGTAAGTTTCATTACCTCACTAGATGTTTTAGGATCTAATGCAGCTGTATGTTCGTCTAATAACAATACCTTTGGCCTGCATATGCTTGCCATTATTAATGACAAAGCTTGTCTTTGTCCACCTGAAAGATATTTAACCTCCGCATCTAATAACTGTTTTAAATCTAGGGAAATATCTTCTAATAACTTTTCTAGATAGTCCGTCTTGTATCTTAGACAGTACTTAAGATTAATCAAATTGCCTTTATTTAATGCTAAAGATAGATTTTCTCTTACTGTCATAGAAGGGCATGTACCTAAAGCTGGATTCTGAAAAACCCTACTTACAATTTTAGTTCTTTTGTATTCAGGCATTTTAGTTATATCCTTACCTTCAATTGAAATACTGCCTGACGTTTCTTCAATTGTTCCTGAAATTATATTTAGTAATGTTGATTTACCTGTACCATTACTGCCAATTATGCTTACAAAATCACCCTTATTAATATTTAAATTAAGATTTGAAAATAATATACTCTCTCCTACATAAGCATTATGAAAGCTTTTTGATAAGTTTTGAATTTTTAACATTTCTAATCCACTTCCAATCTTTTCTCTTTTGATTATTTTTAATTTCACTAACAGCTAAGAATATAATAAGCACTAAAGATGTTATCATCTTCAAGTCAACTGGCGTAAGTCCTATATTCATAGCGAAATATATAGTAATTTGATAAATCAATGTACCCATTATTACAAGAGTTGATTCCTTAATAAGTGTTTTCTTTTTAATTATTGATGTTCCTATGATTATTGATGCTATTCCCAAAACTAGTGTCCCCATACCCATCGAAACATCTGAAAACCCCTGATATTGTGCCATAATACTTCCAGAAAGTGCTATAAGTCCATTAGATAGCATAAGTCCTAATATCTTGATCCTTCCTACTTCTATTCCTAAGGATTTAATCATCTGAGGATTGTCCCCAACCCCCTTTAATGTATATCCAAGTCCCGTTTTTAAAAATATATCAATTAAAACCTTAACTATAACCACAAATACAAAGGTAATTACTAAAGGATTGAAATCATAAAATATATTTACTTTACTAAAAATAGGTATATTAGCCTTTCCCATAATCCTTAAATTTAATGAATATAATATCCCCATTACTAAAATTCCAGAAAGCAAATTTGATATTTTAAGCTTTACATGAAGTACTCCTGTTAATAATCCAGCTATTAATCCAGCTAATAAAGCAAGTACCATACCTATAATGGGAGATACTCCTCTTTTTAGCATTATAGCTATTATTGCTGCTCCTAAGGTAAAGCTTCCATCTGCAGACATATCCGGAAAGTCTAAAATTTTATAGCTTATATACACCCCAAGCACCATAATTGATAAAATTAAGCTTTGTACTAATATCCCTGTTACTATTTCCATTTAAATTCCCCTCTCCATATTTTTTTGTATGCAAAAAGCCACATGGCACCCCATATGGCTTATAAATAAATACGTAAATAAAAAAACGTAAAAGCCACATAGACTATCTATGTGGCTTTCTATAAAATAATTAATGAAAAACTCATATTTCATAGCCAACATAGATACAAAACTTCAATTCAAAGAATTGCGGGTTTTGTACCTATGTAAAATCGCTAGGTACAAACCCTATCTAAATTGGCTACTAAAGACAACTTGTATTGTCATACTTGATAAGTTTTTCATAATTAATTCCTCCTAAAATTTATTGTTCTCATTCTACCACCGTTATATTTTAAAGTCAAGAAACTTTTTTATTTTTAACAAGTGTTTATATATATCAATTATTAACAACTTTATTAACAATTAAATGAGACTATACAGGTTTTCTTATATTATTATGTTTATTTTAACCTAATTGCGCAGAATTCTCCCACCCTCTTAGGTGGTGGTAGTTCACATCTCTATCCTAAAACCTAATCAATACACTCCATAAGTTCTAGAACAATTCCATCTGGATCTTTAAGATATACTGCTTTACTTTTTCCAAAACCTTGCGATGTTAAATCAAAGTATTGAGGCTCTGATAAAAACTCCACACCCTTTGATTTTAGTGTTTCATAAGTTTCATCAATATTTTCTACATAAAAGCATAGTTCAGAAATAGAAGTTTGATTTAGTTTATTTTCTATTACCTTTGCCTTTTCTGAAACAAATTCAATAAGTTCTACTGGTGGTGCCATAACTTCATCACTACCATTTAGATATGCCACTTTAACACGGCAATTCTCTAATGCAAATAATCTTTCAGTAGCTTCACCCTCCATTACCATTTGTCCATCATACTTTAGACCTAATACCTCTTTATAAAATTTAATTGATTCTTCTATATTTGATACTGTTAAACCCACATGGGCAATATTTTTTAACATAGACTTTCATCTCCTCTTTATAGAGCACCTTTTAATGCTAAATTCCTATTAAATTATACAATATATTAATATAATTAGTAAAGTTATTTAACATAATTGCTCTTTTATCAATATCTTAAATAATTCCACATTATTAAATATTCCCCAACACATAATGTAAAACATACTAAAAAGCCATAAGACATATTTATCTTATGACATTTTATTATTATGATTTATCCTTAATTAAGCCTTGTATTTAATCTAAAAACTCTCTTTTTATAAGCTTGTCATTTGAATTCATGAAACTTAGATATTCTTCTTTTGTCATAGCAGGAACAAAGTTATTAAGAATACTTTTAGCCTCTTTTGCATCATCAAAAAGTAGGTCTACTAGAGTTAAAGCTAATGCCTTAGCTGGCTCTAAATCAATATATTCTTCATTC
>CAYYWN010000048.1:0-10867 GCA_964474485.1 uncultured Clostridium sp.
CTTTTTATCTGGTATACTCACTATTTTATCTTCTTTTTCTGGTTGAACTTCAGGCTTAATTTCTGGTTTAGTCCCTGGCTTAACTTCTGAATCAGTCTCTATTTTAGTTTCTGAGTTATCATTTACCTTAGAATCTTCCTTTTTACCTATGTATGTATTTACATCCGTAGGTAAAATTTCTGGTAGGGCACTATTTTTAGCAATTTCATTCACTTTTCCTCTTACTTTATCATTACCTTTGATATATTTTTTATATGTTTTTGTGCCATCAGAATAATTTTTATTTATTAGAGATGGGCCATATGTATCTCCTAGACTAGGTACTACTGCTATATTATTAGTAGTATCCAAATTTGAATCAGTTAAATTCGAATCAGTTTCCTTCTTACTTTCTTCCTTTTTATCTTCCTCCTTCTTTTTTTCTACTTGTTCTTTATTATCTTTTTCAATAACCTCAGCCTTTTTATTTTTAGTTCCACATCCCGCCATTAGTGGACCCATAATTATAATGGACATAACTAGTGATAATACTCTTTTCATATCTTTTCCCCCCATAGAATTATTATTACTAGACCATTATATGAATTTTATAATCTACATATCAAGTTGTATAAGCATTTAAAATCTACCTTGACTTAATCATTTAAAATCCCTCTAGCAAAATGTTAAAATTTTATTTAATTATACTATTATTTAGTTATTTAGAAGTTGATTAATTTTTTAACAAGCCTATACTATAGTTGTATACATTTACAAGTGTAAATGATTTATTACAAATAATATTATACAGGGGGTATAAAAATGGCAGTAGAAGTTTTTAAAAGTACCACTAAATTAACAGATGGACTTAAAATTGAATGTTCAGCTAGAAACCACAAAATAATAATGGATGAGCCTAAATCCTTAGGTGGATCAGATACTGGTATGAATCCTGTAGAAGCATTATTATGTTCTCTTGGAGCTTGCCAATGCATAGTTGCTAAATGTTTTGCTAAACTTAAAAAAATAGATCTTCAAGAATTTTGGATAGAACTTGAAGGTGACTTAGACCCTGATGGATTTCAAGGAAAAAATAAAGATGTTAAAATTGGTTTTCAAGCAATAAAAAGTAACATACATATAAAATCAACCTCTTCAAGAGAAGACATTGAAAAATTTGTTCAATTTATTGAAGAAACATGCCCTGTATGTGATAGCTTGAAAAATGCACCAAGAATATCTTCAGAAATAATAATAGAAAAATAACGAGAAAATAAAAGGATATAAAAGGAAGCACCTCTGAGGTGCTTCCTTTTTTTTGCTATTCTGTACTTTTGAGTGATTCTATCATGTCTATCTTATCGAACTTTTTATACATTGCAAGGTTTACGATTATGGAAAAAATCATTGTAAGCCCTACTGAGTATAGGAAATAAATTGGTGACACTTTTCTTACAAACATTAGTATATTAGTTTCTGCACTTATTATGACAAAATTATTTAGTAGTATTCCAAGCCCTATGCCAGTTAAACTTCCTATAACTGTCAATATAATATTTTCCCTATATATATAGGAAGCAAGTTCCTTATTATAAAATCCTAGAAGTTTTATGGTGGCAAGTTCTCTTCTTCTTTCATTAATGTTTATATTTGTTAGATTATATATTACAACAAAGGCTAGTACTCCTGCTGATACTATAAGAACTAGAACTACGGCATTTATACTTTTTACACTTTCATCATAATTAAGTTGAATATTATTTTTAAAGCTTACAGAGTTTACGCCGTTAACTTTTGTAAGAAGTTTTGATGTATCATCCTCTGCACCACTTTCAGTGCTATCTAATAATCCATAAAAACCATTAAACTTTAAATTTTCACCAGTAACTTTTTCATAATACTTAGGGCTCATATAAATATAATGCATAACATAATGCTCTGTTATCGCAGATATCTTAATATCTATAACCTTATCCTCTATAGTTATTTTAAAGTTATCTCCCACATTTTTTCCTATGATTTTTGATAGCTTTTCAGTTATAATTACACCATCATCATTAAGATTCAAATCCTTTTCCTTCATTGTAAGATTTATATAACTATTCATATCCTCAGTATTTTCAGGAACTACTATATAAACATCTTCACTTTCAGGATTCTTTTCCTTTACAGATCCATTTTTTGAATAGCTAAAAAGTACTGATTTTATATTAGTATCTTCCATAATTTTATCTTTCATGTGACTTTTTTCATCTTCATTTATATTGCCAGTAAGATTCGTTTGCAGATCATATCTATAAATTTTATTAAATTGATTTTCTGTGGACCCTACTACCCCTTCTCTAATTCCGAATCCTGTTATCATAAGCCCGGTACAAGCAGCTACACCTATTACTGTCATAAAGAGTCTTTGCTTATATCTAAATACATTTCTTGCTGTAACCTTTTTTGTAAAGCTTAACCTTTTCCATAGAAAGGTCACTCTTTCAAGCAATATAACCTTTCCCGACTTAGGTGTCTTTGGTCTCATTAAAGATGCTGGAACCTCTTTTAATTCTTCTAAAGTTGCTGCTATTACAGATATTGATATAAATAATATAACTATAATCCCTGACTTTACTGCAAGTCCAATATTAAATGGTGTTATTAAATATGGAACAGCGTAAAGTGAAGCATAGGCATTCATTATAAGTGTTGGAAATAACTTGAATCCAAAGGATATACCAACTAAAATTCCTACAAAGCTTGCAGTAAGTGAATATATAAGATAATGAGATACTATTGATGTTATTGAATATCCTAGAGCCTTGAATGTACCTATTTCTATTCTCTTTTCCTGAACCATCCTTGTCATGGTAGTTAAACTAACTAAAGCCGCTACTAGAAAAAATATAAGTGGAAATGCTTTCCCTATGTTGTCCATCCTATCACTATCTTGTCTATAGGTTTCATATCCAACATTAGTAGATCTTCCAAGGACATACCACTCTGGGTCTTTCATATGATTAAGATCGTATCTGTTTTTCTCAATTTTATCTTGACCTTCTTTAATCGTAGTATTTGCTTTTTCCTCTTCTGACCTTAACTTTTCAAGATTTTCATTAATTAGCTTCTGGCCTTGTTTTAATTCTTCTTTTCCTTCACTTAGCTTTTTTAATCCTTCTTCTCTTCCTTTATTTAGCTGAATTTCTGAATCACTGATTTTATTTTCATTTTCTTCAATTTCTTTTCTAGCCGCCTGAGTTTCCATCTCCCCTTTTTGAAGTAAAGCCTCTTTAGAATCTACCTCTTTTTTTCCTATAGATATCTGGAGAGCTGCATTATCAAAATCAGCTTTTGTTTTTTCTATATCAAAATAGTACTTTATCTTATCTAAATTGTTATCTCTTTTTAAAGCATTGTACATATTATCAAAGTCTTTACCCTTAATATTATTTTGGTAAATCTCATTTATAAGGTTATACTCTGATAAAAATGCTGGATTATTAGGATCAGAATCTAGCTGTGCTTTTGCTAACACTACCTTACCTAATATTGCTATTGAAATATTATTTGCAGCCTCACCTTTACCTGAAATTAACTGTTTTTCACTATTATAAAATTTAGATTTAGCCTCTTTAATTTGAAGCTTCCCAACTTCAATTTCTTGTACCTTTAGGTTTAGTTGATTCTTACCAGAAATTAATTCTGCTTTCGCTGATTTTATTTTATTTTGTCCATCTTCCATTTCTTCATTGAGGATGTCTTCATTCTTATTAAGCTCTTCTTTACCCTGATTTATTTTCTCCTTTTCATTTTCTAATTTATCATAGCCATCTTTAAACTTATCTTCGGCTTCCTTTTTTGATGTATTTAATTCTTCCTCTGCTTTATTTATCTTATCATTACCTGTTTCTAAAATCTCATCATATCTAAGTCCACTCCTTTTAACTCCAAGTGTCTTAAGAATTTCTTCTATGCTTCGACTTTCATCTTTATATTCCTCATTATAAATAAGGCTATTTTTCGACTGATTATTATCAGTTTTTACATATGCCTCTGTATAAACCTCACTTTTAAATACATCTTCTAATATGTAAATAAACCCTTTTACAGATCCATTTCCAACAGAGCTAAGTTGCCTTTGCTGTGATATATATAAAGGTGAATCCGCCGTCCCTACGATTTCAAATTCATTATTTTTTAAGCTATCAGCTATATCATCACTACTTCCAGATCCTATAACAATTTTACTTCCTATTTCCAAATTATTTCCTTTAAGAAACTTGTCCTCAACTATAGCTTCTTTATTATTTTCCGGTCTTCTACCCCTAACTATATTTATATCATTTATGCCACCTGAGTCTTGCAATGAATTTATATTCATAACTAAAGATCGTTTATCCTTTTCCACCACTCCATCTAATGAATAGGATCCCACAGCCCTTTTTACGCCAATTTGTTTTTCTACTTCATCTACATCATCTTTAGTAAGTCCAAGTGTAGAGATCAATTTAAAATCCATAAGATCATTCTCATAAAAATAACGATCTGCTGATATTTTCATATCTGGGCTTGTAGCTCTAACTCCAGCATAAAATGATACCCCAACTGCAATAATTATAACTATTGATAAAAATCTTGAACGAGTCTTTTTTATATCTCTAACTAAATTTTTAAAAAATGTTTTTTTCATAATCACCACTCTATACTTTCTATTGATACAGGATTTGAATTTATCTTTACCTCTTGTACCTTACCACTTTTTACAGTTATTACTTTATCTGCAATTGGCGCTATAGCTGAGTTATGGGTTATTATAATAACAGTCATGTTATATTTTTTTGATGTATCATATAAGATTCTAAGTATTGATTTTCCTGTATTATAATCTAAAGCTCCTGTAGGCTCATCACAAAGAAGCAACTTGGGATTTTTTGCAAGTGCCCTTGCTATGGATACTCTTTGCTGCTCACCACCTGAAAGCTGTGACGGAAAGTTATATAGCCTATCTTCAAGTCCTACACTTTTAAGTACTTCTATTGGATCCATTGGATTTTTGCATATTTCAACTGCCAGTTCTACATTTTCTAGTGCATTTAAGTTTTGAATTAAATTATAAAATTGAAATACAAACCCTATATCTTCACGTCTATATGTGGTAAGACCTTTTTTGTCATATTTGCTTATTTCATTTCCATCAACAAATATGCTTCCATCCGTTACCTGGTCCATGCCTCCAAGAAGATTCAGTATAGTAGACTTACCCGCACCACTTGCCCCAAGTACAATAACAACTTCACCCTTATCTATGGAAAACGAAACATCATCTACTGCTTTAATAATAACTTCACCCATGGTAAAACTCTTCTTTACATTTTTTAGTTCTATAAAGTTTTTCATTTTATATCTTTCTCCCATCTATATAATGTTATTTTTAAATTCATGAACTGCGGTTCTCTTTTATTTTAAAAAATACTGCCACTTTAAAAGTAGCAAGTTTTAAGTACTATATTTACTATTCAATTTTCAAATCATATCTTCAATTTATGTGCTGATACTTAATTTATATCTTCACTTTCCAATTTATCTAAAATATCATTATAAAAAATTTCTATTATATTAAGTATTAGCTTTCGAGCTTCCGCTCCATCTTGTCTTTCTTCCAATATTATAGCAATACTCTCCATAAGACTATTGGAAACAAGATATATAACAAAATTATCTTTAAGCTTTTTACCCTGTGTAGATAGCTTATAAGTCATAGTTTCTGTAACTATCCTAGTTATAAAATCTACGAACATACTCTTACAACTTTCATATTTAGATCCTTCACTTTTATTGAGTAGTATGGAAAGTTCAATGCTCTTATAACTAAATATCTCCATAATCTTTTCCATAAGTTCATAAAATATATCTTCTGCCTTATCATTAAGCTCCACCTCTCGGAATTGATTGATATAATCCATAACCTTATCATACACTGACCCTATGAGGTTTTCATACAAAGCTTCTTTACTCTCAAAGTACTTGTATATATTACCAACAGATGTATTAGACTTTTTAGCTATGCTCCTTATGGAAGCACCCTTGTAACCCTTATCGTTAAATTCCTTCAAAGCTTCTTCTGTTATACTATTTCTAACATGATCCTTTAAATATTGCATAAAAAAACCTCCGTTCTCTTTTAAAGTATATTACATAGAATTTCTACTGTCAATAACCTTAAAAGCCCAAAAGTATTCCCCAGTAAATGTATACACCTCTGGGATACCCCCTTTTTTTAGTAGTACCCCAGAGGTTCATCCTTGATATTCCAGTACGATTTTAGGATCCTGTGGATTTATAGTGACTCACTCCAAATTTCCAAAATGCAAAGCTTGGAATTATAAATAAAAATGAAACTAATGGTGACAGCATATAAAATATTTTATTACCTTGGTATTTATTTATAATAAAAAGAAATGGGTAATAATTTATAAATGCTAGTGGAATAATAAAGGTAAAAAATTTCATTACCCATTCTTTGTATATATCTAAGGGATATTGTGCTAGTTGCCTTCCACCATCAGTAAAAATATTCATAAATTCAAGGCCTTCTAATGTAAAAAAGCATATGCCAGCATATATCATAAATAGACAAAAAAACACAGAAATGCCTGCTAATATCATTAGAATAAGTGTTAATACTCTTTCATAGTTCCACTGAACATCACAGGTTTGTATGGCATATATGAATATAATACTTGCTTGAATAAACCTACCAATTCTAGTAAGTTCAATTTTAGATCCAATTACTTGTAATATTTCATTTTGAGGTCTTACCATAATTCTATCAAATTCTCCATTAGAAATTATACTTGAAAATGTATCAAACCCTCTTCCAAAGCATTCTGCCACTGAAAAGGAAATAGATATTGTACTAAAACATAATAAAACTTCGCTGAAACTATAATTATTAATATTGCCAAACCTATTAAATAGAAAGTACATACTTAAAAATGAAAAAAATGTGGTTAAACACTGGCCTATGGTGGTTAATGTAAAGGATGTCTTATACTCAATTACGGATTTTAAATGAATTGAAAAATATTTTATATATAATTTCATTTGTCTATCCCCCTTGCACCACAACACGTTTTAGAGTTTTATCCATTACCACCTTGCCAAACACAACAAGTACCACAGCCCAAAATAATTGTAATGACATTGCAAAAACAGATTCGCCCAAAGAAATATTTCCACTATAAATTCTAAATGGGACATTTTGCATAGCCGCAAAAGGCGATAGATAAATATATTTAGTAATATAATCAGGTAAAAAAGGTAATGGTACAAGTCCTCCTGAAAGAAAGTCTGCTGTCATTACAAGTGTAAGCCTTACTCCCATGGGTGAAATAGTATAAAAGGTAAAAATATATACAAACATAGTATAAGATACCACAACTATAAATGCTAAAATCATTGAAATCATAAATAATATAGCTGACATAAAGGAACTTGGCAGGCTAAATTTGTAGGGCTCTGGTAATAAAAATGCAATAATTAATATTGGAAATGATCTTAAGATTGCTTTTGAAAGCCTTCCTGAGCAACTTTTAACAAACCACATGGTGTAAATATCAAGAGGCCTACATAGTTCATAAGAAACATCTCCCTTTGTTATTAAGTCAAAAATCTCATTATCCAAAAACCAAGTCATGAAAAGCGCTAAAAAAGCTTGTTGAAGCCATATATAGCTTGAAAGTGAAGAAAACTCCATAGGAGCTGATTTAGGATTGCTACTATAAAAGGTCTGATACAACATTATATACATAAAGCCCCAGGCAAGCTGAGTGGCTACTCCAGCATAGGCGGCTGCTCTATATTGAAGTCCGTGTATAAGTTTCATTTTAAAAAAAGAAATATAGGCTCTCATATCTTATACTCCTTATAAAGTCCAACTACTACCTCGTCTGTAGTTACAGAGTTCACACTAAAATCTTTTATCTCAACCTTTTGGGCTAAATAAGATATGGCAGATGAAATAGAAATCATCTCTGTATTAATTGAAATAACTGCACGGCCTGTATGCTTTTCTATAATACACATTCCCTTTTGTAGTTCATTAATGTGCCCTGAATATTCTACAGTTATTGTACGAGATTTATTAAATCTTTGTTTTAGCTCATCTAGATTACCATCAAGTAGAACCTTACCCCGTCCAATAAGAATAATTCTTTTTGTTAAAGCCTCTATATCTTGAGTGTCATGAGTTGTAAGTATAACCGTAGTTTTATTTTCTTTATTAATAGTTTTTATGAAATCTCTAACTGCAATTTTAGATACTGCATCTAGTCCTATGGTTGGTTCATCTAAAAACAATATTTTAGGACTATGTATAAGAGAGGCTGCTATTTCACATCTCATACGCTGACCAAGACTTAATTGCCTTGTAGGAACTTTAATGATTTCTCCAATATTAAGAAGTTCCGATAACATATTTAAGTTACTTTTAAATTTAGCATCTGGCACATTATATATGTCTTTCAAAAGTTCAAAAGAATCTGCAACAGGCACGTCCCACCACAACTGACTTCTTTGCCCGAATACAACACCGATATCCTTTACATGATTTATTCTATCTGTCCAAGGCACCCGACCATTTATAATACACTGTCCCTTATCTGGATATAAAATACCGCTCATTATTTTAATAGTAGTACTCTTACCTGCACCATTAGGACCTATATAACCCACCATATCCCCTTCATTGATATTAAAAGATACATCATCTAAAGCAACAATCTCCTGATACTCCCTATTAAAAAGAGATTTAATGGCCTTGCCAAGCCCCGGACTTCTTTTCGATACCTTAAAAGTCTTAGATATTCCCTTCATTTCAATAATTTTTACCACCTCCATACTTTATCTTACAGCACCCGAGAGGTGCTTCCTTTACCTGTCATCACCTTTGAGGTGCTCCCACTAAGTCCCAAAATGTAATCCCAAAGGCCATAGCCATAGGAATTTCTAGATTATGTAATATCATTATTTCACCCTTTATTAAATACATACTCAAAATGTTTATTGCCCACATACTTATAAATATAAAGAAAACTTTAATTAATCTTCCCTTTATTTCTTTCCACTTTAAGTCTCTAAGTTTAAAAATAGTACTTCCCACAAGATAAACTAAAAATAGCATAATAAAAACCACGTACCCTATTACAAACCTAGTAGCCCATATATTGTTTATATCTTTATACACAATATACATTGCAAGTATAGTTCCAGGTATAAATATAGAATACATAATATTTATAAACTTTAAAGGTCTATATCTTTTCACCTTTTATTCACCCACTTCAGACCATTTTTTAATTACATTATAACATATTTTACCTTAAGTAATATGTTTTATTTCTGCCCCTTTATGCTCACATAACTTTCTTAATATTTGTCCTATATCAGTTTTTACTTTTCCGTATATTATTTGTCTCCTATATTTCGGTGCGAAAACTATATGATATTTACAATTCTATTTCCTATATGTTAAACCACTATTATCCATATTGTGTACACCTCCTTTGATTTATTATTTGTATAGAATATGAGTAGTCATTAAATAGTTTAATTTATATCCAACCCATTCACTAACATTAATTGCATGTTTGTTTATAGGATGATGACATACAAGCACCCTATCAAAATTGATAGTCTCGAATAATCTCTTATACATAGATGCATAAAGCCATTTTCCTAAATTCCTTCCCCTATAGGATCTTTTAACTCCAATCATAAATTGGTAAGGAAAACGAGTGTCGTTATTATTGACAGATACATTTGATTTAGCAATCATTTCATCATTTGAGTTAAAAATCATATAACAATTATAAGTTATATTTCTTTTCTTATTAGATTCATTAATTTGCCTTTGTTTTTTAGGATTTATAATATACTGTACATAACCCTCTTCCATAACATCCGGCATATCTTTCATAGTTTCTGTAAACAAATCACAATATTGTTTGATATAGTCCTCTGAGATGATATCAGTATATTTAATAGAAAGATCTGAAGTTTTTGCTTCCAACTCTTTCATGTATTTATTAAGCATGTCTATATCAATGTCTTCTCTTTTTAAAGTGTAATAATTAGCCCTTAAGCTTACTTTATTATTATATTGATTTATTAATTCATTTAATTCATAATTATATGTAACTACTACAATTTCACCATGTTGAGCTAGCTTCTCTTGAACCAATTGATTTATAGCCTTAAGCATAAGTTCATCAATTGGTAAATCGCATAAAGTGATATTTAATTTATATTGTTCATTTCCATTACAGTCAGCAGCCTTACCACAATTAATCATTCCGTAAATTAAAGAATTCTTTTCAAGTACAAATAGCTCATTAGCAATTCCATTAAAAGACGATAAATATAAAGCTTTGTAGTCATAACTACTTATATAGGGGTCTAAAAAATTATATTTTTTAGCTATACTCTTATTGATTAAATATAAGTTTTCAACTTCATCTACTGTCAAACTATTGGAGTCAATTTTATAAATTTTACACATCATCTCTCCACCTCTATACTTTTAAATTTTAACCAATATATAACATTGTAGAATACTTGTATGGGTATGTATATTAAGTACCTTAAATATCTATCAATTGAATATTAAAATCATTTTTATCAACGGAAAAGCTTTTTATACTATTTGTTTTTATATCATCACTCCAAATATATATCTTATCATAGTTTTTAAAAGTAAAAATAAAATAAGCTGGTGCGTTAGTCATCTTTGTATTTTCAGAACCATCATATTTTATTCTATATAGGTATTTGTTATCACCATCATAAGATACGCTTTCAATTTCATCTTCTTGGCCGCCTTCACGGATTTGACCACCTTCTTGAT
>CAYYWN010000049.1:0-10615 GCA_964474485.1 uncultured Clostridium sp.
TGCTCTAAAAGCCTGTCATACCATAAAGCAGGCTCTGAAATTGCCAGTGCTTTTGGAGCAGATTTAATTCTACTTAACGGGGTAGATGTTTTAAATCCATATATTTTTGGGTTAGAAGTTACAGAAGGATCATTTGTAGAGGAGTTACATCGTTTAGTAGGACGTCCAATCGGAGTAAACTTGGAACCCGTAGATTTAGAGGCAGATATGGAAGAGGATCGTTTAACAATTAGTAAAGGTAGACAAGCTAACCTTGAGACAATTCAAGAAATTGAAAAACTTGGTATGGATTTCGTTTGCTTCACTGGTAATCCAGGTACTGGAGTGACAAATGTAGAAATAGAAAAGACAATTCGCTTAGCGAAAGAGAACTTTTCAGGATTGATTATTGCTGGTAAAATGCATGGAGCTGGTGTTGATGAACCTGTTGCTGATATAAAAGCAGTAGAATCATTTATTGAGGCTGGTGCAGATATTATTCTAGTTCCGGCAGTAGGCACGGTGCCTGGCTTTGATGATATGGAATTAAAAGAAGTAGTTAAAGTGGCACATCGTAATGGTGCACTAGTATTAAGTGCAATTGGCACTAGCCAAGAAAGTTCTGATGAAGACACTATTAAACAAATTGCAATTCGAAACAAAATTTGTGGTGTGGATATTCAACATATTGGTGATGCGGGTTACGGTGGTGTTGCACCTTTTGAAAATATTTTTGCTATGAGTAAGGCAATTCGTGGTGTTCGTCATACTGTATCAATGGTTGCTCGTTCAATTAATCGCTAATAATCTGAATAAAAGGTAAGATAGTTAAAAGAATAGGAGGGTTAGTTTAGAATTTAACTTGCCTCCTATATCTTAAAATAAATTTATAGAGAAATTATTACACTATTCGCAGAAAGGATGTATAAGAAATGAAAAAAATAATTATGTTAGTATGTGCTGCTGGTATGAGCACTAGTTTAATGGTATCTAAAATGCAAAAAGCAGCTGAAGCTAAAGGTATTGATGCAGAGATATTTGCTATTTCAGCTAGTGAAGCAGATAGTTATTTGGAAGAGAAAAAAGTTGATGTATTACTGTTAGGGCCTCAAGTACGTTTCATGAAAGATAAATTTGAGAAAAAAGTTGCACCATTAGGCATTGCATTAGATGTAATAAAAATGACAGATTATGGAATGATGAATGGAGAAAAGGTATTGGAACACGCTATCAGTTTAATGAATGATTAGTTTTTGTAAACCAATTACTTTGAAAAGGAGTTTTTATTTTGGAAGAACAAACAAATTTAGAAGTTATTATGGAGTTAATTATGTATGGAGGGGATGCTAAAAGTAATGCGATGGAAGCTATTCAAGCTGCAAAGCTTGGAAACTTTGAATTAGCTAAAACTAAAATTAATGAAGCAGAAGCTTCATTGACGAAGGCACACCATGCACAAACAGCAATGTTAACCCAAGAGGCTCAAGGGAATCAAATAACAGTCACATTATTGATGGTACACGGTCAAGATCACTTAATGACTTCAATGGCATTTACAGATTTAGCAAAGGAAATTATTGAAGTTTACAAAAAGATAGATGAAAAGTAATGCATTTTTTGTATTGTTGTATAAACTATCAAGATAGAAAAGTATATTAAATAGGGAGATTAAGAAGAATAAATAATATGAAAAGGAGACTGTTTTGATGGGGTTATTTAATAGTATTGTACAAGGTGCATTGGGAAATTTGAGTGAGGTTACACCACAACAACTTCAAAATGAATTCGGTATGTATTTGATGGAAGGAGAAACCATCGCATTGGGGTTTAAACTTATTCGTGATGTTCTAATTTTTACGAATGAAAGGATAATTACTTTTGATAAGCAAGGAACAACAGGACAAAAAATGAGAATAGAGTCTATTAATCTAGTAACAGTTGTAGATGCTACTGCAGAAACAGCAGGATTTGGGTTAGATGATAGTGAAATAACAATTACATACATTAAATCGCCCTTTCTAAAATCTTATTCATTGCAAACTGAAAATAAAAAGTTTGAATTCCCTAAAAAATACGATATTCAACCATTATATAAAATGTTACAGGAACTAGCACATAGAAATTTCAATAAAATAAATGGGTTTTAGAAAATAAAAGTACTATTTGATGAATGAAGGAAAGAGGTATGAAATAGTGGATTTAAGTACCTACGATTCCCCTCCATCAAATAATCACTTGAATTGTGATACAATGCAAAGTCCTTGATTTCAAGGACTCTTTTTGTTTTTAGGATAAAGATATATGGTTAAATTTTAATTTTAGAGTTAAAAGAAGGATTTAGACTATAGATATTGAAAATAAGTGTGTTATGTATTTGTATGTAGGATTGTAAGATCTACAATCATTAGGGGGAAATATGGATAAGATTTGTATAATAGAGGATGATTTTAAACTATGTGAATTAGTTAAAACATATTTAGAGGATAAAGGATTTTACGTGTATATAGTGGAGGATTTTATTAATATAGAAGAAGAAATAAGTAGAGAAAATCCAAAATTAATATTATTGGATATAAATTTACCCTATGTTGATGGCTATTACATTTGTAGAGATGTTAGGAGTAAATCTAACATTCCAATAATAATAATCTCAGCTAGAAGTGGAGAAAAGGATCAGATTTTAGCTATTGATTTAGGCGCAGATGATTATGTCACTAAGCCTTTTAAATTAGAAATATTACATTCAAAGATTAAAGCTGTTTTAAGAAGAACTTATGGTGAATATGCTTCTAATAATAAATATATTGAAGACAAAGTATTATATTTAGACGAGAAAAGATTTACCATTAATTTTAAAGATAGGGTTATTGAGCTTACTAAAAACGAGTTTAAGCTTATTAATAAGTTTTTACTAAACCCTGGAAAGGTAATTAAAAGAGCGGCACTTTTTCAAGAACTTTGGGATGAGGATACATTTATTGATGAAAACACACTAACAGTTAATATAACTAGAATTAAGAATATATTTAAGGAACTAGGAATTAGAGACATTATAAAAACTAAAAGAGGTGTTGGATATATTTTTGATGATGGGGTACTAAAAGAGGTGAAGGATAATGAAAAAGATAATTAGAAACTTCTTTATGGACAGGCTGATATATATATTATTTATGATCAGTAATTCATTACTTTTAACAATCTTTTATACTTTTACTGTAGGTGAGAATGTTGAAGTTATATATCCATTTATAATAACTATATTTCTTATTTCCACCTTGCTAATCATTGATTGGTTTAGATGCTATGGGTTTAATAGGGATATAGAAGCAATCAAGAAGGAGAGAAACCATAGGCTAAAGGCATCAACAAGAGAGCAAAAGGAAGTAGCAATAGCAATTAAATATATCAACTTAAAGTATGAGAAGAAGGAACAAAACCTTTTAAGCAATTATGAAAATAAAATATATTTTTTAAGTGGTGCAATACATAAGTTTAAAAATTATATATCTGTTATTGGGCTTATAATAGAAAAAAATAAATATAAAAATGAGGAAATTGAATTAATCTTAAAGGATATAGAATATGAAAATGATAATTTATGTGATTCTTTAGAGCAAGTTTTAAATTATATAAAACTTGATAGTTTTAGTAATGATTTTGAGCCTGTGGCTGTTAAACTATATGATGATCTAAAAGAAATCATCAATGTAAATAGGAGTACATTTATAAATAGTGACGTATTTCCTATTTTAAACAGTGAGGAAAAGGAGGTTCTCATAATAACAGATAAAAAATGGAACAAGGTAATAATAGAACAAATCATTACAAATGCAATTAAATATGGAGAATTAAAAAATAAAAAAGTGTATTTTAATATTAAAAAGAAAGGTAGCAATGCATTTTTAAGTATAAAAGATGAGGGTATTGGAATACCAGATTATGATTTAAAAAAGATATTTGAGCCTTTCTTTACGGGTGAGAATGGAAGAAAAATAAGAAGTTCAACTGGAATAGGCTTATATATAGCTAGAGAAGTAGCGCATACCTTAGGACATGAAATATACATAGAATCAAAAGTTGGTATAGGGACGGAGGTCACAATCAGATACCTTTCAAAATTGTAAGGTTATTTTCACATAAATAAATTTTTATATGTGGAAAATACCCCTAATATTATATGTGAAAGGGAGATGATTAAATGGAGATCTTAAAGGCAAGAAATTTAACAAAGGTATATGGAAGCGAAAACAATGAAGATTCAACAAGAGCATTAAACAGAATCTCTTTTAGTGTAGATAAGGGTGAGTTTGTAGGTATAATGGGACCATCAGGTAGCGGAAAAACAACTTTGCTTAATATGTTGAGTGGTATTGATAAATTAACATCAGGAAAAGTTAGTATAAGTGATAGAGATATATGTGGGATGAGCAAAAATGAACTAGCTTTATTTAGAAGAAAAGAAATAGGGTATGTATTTCAAGACTTTAATCTTTTGGATAGCTTAACACTAAAGGAAAATATAATGCTTCCAATGATTTTAGATAAAAAGTCAGCAGATGAAATGGAAAAGAAATCTACGGAGCTTATGAAACTTTTCGAAATATATGATATAGCAAACAAATACCCCTATAACATATCAGGCGGGCAACAGCAGAGGGTAGCTGTAAGTAGAGCACTTATTAACAACCCATCAATAATATTTGCAGATGAGCCTACAGGAAATTTAGATTCGAAGTCCTCAAAGGGTATTATGCAGTGTTTTGAAAAGATGAACACAGAGCTTAAGGCGACTATATTAGTAGTAACCCATGATGTTTTTGCAGCAAGCTATTGTAATAGAGTTATATTTATTAAAGATGGGAAAATACACTCAGAAATTGTTAAAAAGACCACAAGAAAAGAATTCTTAGATAGTATCTTTAACTCATTAGCTGTACTTGGTGGTGAAAGTTATGACATTTAAAGATGTAGCAATTAAAAACTTTAAAGGTAATATAAAAAAATACACAACTTACTATTTATGCAATAGCTTTATTGTAGCAACCTTTTTTATGTACTCAGTATTAATTTTTAACGAAAAATTATGCACAACATCTCAAATAGAAAAAGGTGTTTTACAAGCGCTTATGATTCCAAGTGTAGCTTTAGGAGTATTCTCTTTGGTTTTTATAAGCTATTCTCACGCCACCTTTATAAAGTGTAGAAAAAAAGAATTTGGTGTATTTATTCATTTAGGCATGACAACGGTGGATATAAGAAAGATAATTATTTATGAAAATATAATAGTGGCTTTAGGATCAATATTTTTAGGGCTTTTAGTAGGAGTTGTTTTTTCAAGATTATTTTTTATTGTTATAATAAAACTATTAGAGGTTAAAGGAATAAGTTATATTATAGGGTTAAAGAATTTTATATTTCCGACAGTTGTATTTAGCGGTATTTACTTAGCAAATTTATTAACTACCATAATAGCTACTTATAGGTTTGAGGTAATTAAACTTTTAAAAGCTGATAGAAAGATTCAGGGTAATAAGTTTAGTAATCCTATATTCGCATTAATAGGATTACTAATAGTTATAGGGTCAATTATTATCTTATATAGAGAATTTAATAATCCAGAAGTTGGGATGTTGTTGTTAGGGACAACTATACTAATTTCAATAGGCGTATATATTTTTATATCACAGTTAGGAAGCTTTTTAATAAAATACTCAAAGAGAAATCCAAGGGTATATTTCAATAAATTATTATTTATAAGCAGCCTAAATAGTAAGTTTAAGCAGGCCAAAATAATAATATTTATCATCTCAATTCTAGTTGCAGTAATAATATTTTATACTGGATTTATGTTTAGCCTTTGCATAACAGCTGAAAAGGATGCATTAAATACAAATGCTTATGATGTTTTCTATGCTGAAATTAAAGATAAAAATGTATTATCTGATAGAAAAATAGAGGAAATAGTGATTAGAAATAAAGAAGAAATAAAAATGCATGAAACATTAGAATTTGTATATTACTATGGAACGGATGAACAACCAAATAGTGAAATAATAATGACTGATAAAGAAATAAATAAATTAGGTAAGACTGATTTAAAGGTTAGTAAGGGTAATTATTTATTGCTTAAACAGCTTGAAGGAATAAATGAAGCTGAAAAGAGAGACTTTAAAAGTTTTAACATGAGGCTTATTTTTAATAGTGGGACATATGAATTATATAATCAAGAGAATGTTTTTAAGCAAATATTCAATAGCGGTAATTATAGCTATTCTGAAATTAAAGTGGTAAACGAAAGTGACTATAATTTTATTAAGGAACAAAAGGAAGGTTGTGAACTTGGTAAAATTCAGTTATATAACTTTAACAATTGGAAGGCTACAAAACCTATAGTGGATCAGTTGAAAGGTGAGTTAGATATAATAAATAAAAATACAAAAGAACTGTATCTACCTTTTAATAGCTACGAAAACATGCTAAAGGTTGCTTCAAAAGTTGGAAATTACAATTTTAATATGCAAGGAGGCAAATTATTATTATTTACCTCAGGATTTTTAGGTATATTCTTTTTTATCGCTACAGCTATAGTGCTATTTTTAAAGCTATTATCAGATATTGATAGTGATAAAAAGAGATTTAATATTATGTATAAAATAGGAGTTACAGATGAAGAGATAAAAAAGCAAATAGGAAGTGAACTTAAACCCCTATTTTTTATAGGACCTATCATTGGAATCATGTTAGCTTTTGCTTATACCATAATCTTTAGTCAAGATGGTTCATATAATATAAGAAAGTATTATATATATTCTAATGTAGCAGTTTCATTAATATTTCTGCTTATACAAGTAGTTTATTATTTTATTTGTAAAAAGATTTATTGTGATGAGATTTTAGAAGAACTTTTGATATGAAGATTTCATAAAAAATACTAAAGAATATAATTTATGCATGAACAATAAACTTAGAAGTATAAATAGCTTCTAAGTTTATTTTTATCCGATGGCTACCATCCGTAACACCCCTATCCTCTTCAAGGTGGGGGATGACGGCTGCTACGCCCCTGGATAAGTTCTTCTAAGACTCAGATGGAGAGATGTATTCCTTATAAGCAAACTCCACCTGAGTCTAAGAATCACTTGATAAATATCACTTTAAAAAGAGTAAAGTAATATAATGTACATTAAATAATAAGTATATTATGCAATCAAGTGGGTTGTAAGTTTTAAATACTATAAAAAGAAATAGACATTTGCATGGTTACTATGTTGAAACTGTTGAAAGAAATAAAAAGGTTATAGAGGAATATATGAAGAATCAAATATAAGAAGATAAAGACTATGAAATAAGAATGCAGTAGATAAGAATTTGACAAACATATCATTTAGTGATATAGTACATTTAATGATATATCATTAAATGATATAGGGTATAAGAAAAGGGAGAAGGTTATGGCAAGAAAAGACTCTATCGACATAGGTGAACTAACAGACTCTGCTTTTTATATTTTATCTAGTGTTAGTGAGGAAAAGCATGGTTACTTAATTATGAAAACTATTGAGGAATTTACTGAGAATAAAGTGACAATTGGACCTGCATCACTATACACAACACTTAAAAAGCTCTTAGTAGCAGAGTTAGTGGAATTAAAGCCTAGCACAGATGAAAATAAGAAGATATATAAGATTACAAGTTTAGGGCGTGAGATGCTTATAAAAGAGATTGAGCGAAAAAAACAAATGATTAATTTCGCTGAAAAATTTTTAAAGTAGTAGAAAAGGGGGGTATATTTGTGAAAAATAAATATGTTATGATCAATGGTTTTGCTTTTAGTGAAGAAAGCGATATGGAAAAACTAAAAAATTATGCAAGGGAAGGTTGGATACTAGAAGATATAGTAGGCGGATTTTTCTACAAACTAAAAAAAGATTTGAATCAAGATATAGTGTATAGCTTAGACTATCAAAGTGAAGCTAGTGAGGAATATTTTACTTTATTTAAAGAAGCAGGATGGACACCTGTTGTTTCTATAGGGAATGAAATGCACATTTTTTCAGGACCAGCGGGAATAAAGCCAATTTATAGTGATAAGGAATCGGAAATAGAAAAATATACAAGAGTGAAAATACAAACAGGTAGGGGAACACTGTACTCTTTGATTACAGGTATCGTGCTTATAATTATGTTATGTGTATCAGCAATTACTATAAGACCTATATCTTTAATTGTTTCTGCATTATTCATGATAAATATAATTGTATTTACATTTAATTTTTTACCATATATAGCCTATAATCATAGGATAAGGCAAATGAAAAAAATGGTAAAATAATAGCTAATAAATTTGTAGGTGCAATAAATGCGTTTGTAGGTGTTGATTTTTTAATTATTGCAACAAAAAACAATATATAATTTAGAATATAAGGAGTCCTTAAATGAAATATTATTTAGCACCAATGGAAGGTATCACAGGATACATATATAGAAATGCTTATGATAAATTTTTTCATAATATCGATAAATATTTCACGCCTTTTATTGTTACAAATAAAAGTACAAGTCTTAAAACTAAAGAGTTAAGGGATGTGTTACCTGAAAATAATAAAGGCATGAATATAGTTCCTCAAATACTTACTAATGATTCAGAAGGATTTATTAATACTTCTAGAAAACTACAAAAGTTAGGTTATAATGAGGTTAATTTGAATTTAGGCTGTCCTTCTGGAACAGTTGTTTCAAAAAATACAGGCTCTGGATTTCTAGCTAAAAGAGAAGAGCTTGATATGTTTTTAGAGGAAATATTCAAAATAGATGATATGAAAATTTCTATAAAAACTAGAATAGGAAAGGATAGTTCAGAAGAGTTTTATGAGCTTATAAAAATTTATAATAAGTATCCTATAGAAGAGTTAATCATTCATCCTAGAACACAAAAAGACTTTTACGGAAATAAACCTAATTTAGAGGTATTTAAAGATGCACTATCTTTAAGCAGTAATCCAATATGTTATAATGGCGATATTTTTACTGTTTATGACCATGATAAATTAGCAAAGGATTTTCTAAAAGTAAATAAAGTAATGATAGGAAGAGGTATAGTAGCTAATCCAGGACTTATAAATGAGATTAAAAACAATACTAATCTAGATAAAGAGGTACTTAAAGATTTCCATGATGAAATTTTTAATAAATATAGAGAATTATTAAATGAAGAGAAAAATGCAATGTTTAGAATGAAAGAACTATGGGGATATATGAGTCATATCTTTTCAGATAATAAAAAATATGCTAAGAAAATAAAGAAGTCACAAAGGTTAAGTGATTATGAACAAGCGGTTTCAAGTTTATTTAAGGAACAGGAAATCATAAAAGGAGCAGGTCTTTTTAGTAGTCCGTATTAGAATATAGAATATAAACTCCTTATAAGAATATTTCCAAACTAATTTACTAATAATAAACAGTAATTATATGTGTAAAATTTCTTATAATAATGATTTGTTAAATTGTTTATTAGGAGGTAAATATGGATATTAATAATAAAGAAAATATGGAATGCAAACAAAAACCTACAACCTTCCCACCACAGCATCAACAAGCTCAGCCGGGCATGGAGGGGATAATGGAACCAAGACCTATATTTGATAATCCATGCTATAAAGGAAGTGAAAAACTCAAAGATAAAGTTGCCATAATTACAGGTGGTGATAGTGGAATTGGAAGAGCGGTGGCAGTAGCCTTTGCAAAAGAAGGAGCAGATGTTGTTATTTCATATTTAAATGAACATGAAGATGCAGAGGAAACTAAAAGGTTTGTTGAAAACTGTGGAAGAAAATGCTTGCTTATAGCAGGTGATATATCTGATGAAAACTTTTGTAAGTCGATAATAGACAAGACAATAGATACCTTTAAAAAGTTAGATATACTAGTAAATAATTCAGGAGTTCAGTATCCACAGACAAGTATAGATTTAATAACACTAGATCAACTTGAATCAACCTTTAAGATAAATGTTTTTTCTATGTTTTATCTTACAAAGGCAGCTCTTCCTCATCTAAAGAAAGGAAGTACAATAATTAATACAACCTCAGTTACTGCCTATGAAGGACACAAAGACCTTATAGATTATTCCGCAACAAAAGGAGCTATTGTAAGCTTTACTCGTTCATTATCACTATCTTTAGTTGGTAATGGAATTAGAGTAAATGCAGTAGCACCAGGACCTATTTGGACACCGCTTATAGTATCAAGTTTTAATGAAACTAAGGTTACAACATTTGGATCTAATACCCAAATGAAAATGGCGGGGCAACCCTATGAATTAGCTCCAGCCTATGTTTACTTAGCCTCAGAAGATTCATCATATGTAACTGGTCAGGTGATTCATGTTAATGGTGGAACTATTGTAGAAAGCTAGTTATATAGGATTTGTATATATAATTTGATGAATTAGATAATAAAAAATGGGTTCCAGTTATTTTTTAGTTATTAATGATTTAAAAGATATGTAAGAAAAAGGTGATAGTTACTCATTTTAATAATGGTAGTTGTCACTTTTAACTTATACCAATTTATGAAGTAATGTAGTCATAAATATCTTCTCTTGTAGGAGTAACTAATTGATATTTAATCTCTACAG
>CAYYWN010000050.1:0-10575 GCA_964474485.1 uncultured Clostridium sp.
CCCTCTTATATGATTATTATTAATCTTACTTCCTATTAACAGTAACAGAACATTACATAATAAATCATTAATACCCTAACTGTTTTCCTACAATGATTACCTTTATTCTATCTTTAATAAACTGTCCTCTAATGACCACAAAGTCGTTACATATTCGATTAGGACTTTTACAATCAACACAATAACCTAGAGTAGTACATGGTGTCTTTTTATCTAATCTTTTTGCGTCAATTGGAGCAGAATAGTTCCTTACTCTTTTTTCTGCTTCTTCTATATTCCTAACAATTTTATTTATTCCAGTAACTAAAATAACCTGCTTAGGACCGTATAGCATTGGTGCCACTCTACTTCCATTCCCATCAATATTGTAAAGTTCTCCATTTTCAGTTAAAGCATTTGTGCTACATATAAAAGTATCCGCAGAAAAGTTTTGTATGTAAATTTGCTTCTTTTCTTCACTTATTATACCTTTTTTATACTTATCCAAAAAAGTATAGTTTCCTTCACGAAGAAAATCTATAATACCTGTTTCAAAAAGAGTCATGGAGTCACCAACACCTACTACAGAATCCTCGGCAATAAGTTCTTTTAAAAGTTCTATCAGTTCCATATCATCTTTAACAAAGAAACCTTCCATATTATGCTTTCTTAAATTATCTATTGTTCTATCAATTTGTTTTTCTATATACCATAGAACGTTATTATCCATTAAAATAAACCCTCTCCCTTAAACTAGTTTTAATCTTCACTTCTTTTAAAATAAGACAATACCTAATTCGTTTTCCACATATTAGGCATTGTCTTATTGAGTGCACGTTTTGTAATTAAAAATTCTCCATTGCTATTAAGAATCCTATTGTGAATTTTAAAAAGGAATTCTTCAATCTTTGTCTGGCAATTTACTACTCTATTTAGTAGCTCTGGTTGCAATATATGTTGGTGTAAAATCCTGCAAGCGACCATCCCCTGGACGGTCATAATCATCAAATAAATTAGTCAAACACAGTCCTGCTTTTAATTGACCACCAATCTGTTCTTCTAAGGAATGACTAAATTGTATTCCATCATCATCTTTCAACATCTTTTCATATAAAGCTTTATCTTTTAGCGGATTGAATGGCAACTTATTTTCTACAACAAGTTTCTCGTAATCATTAAACAAGAAGCTTATACCATTATCCATTCCAGCAAGTAAAACACCACCCTTTTTCAAGACACGGTGACACTCATTCCAAACATGATAAACATCTTCAATATAACAATTTGATACAGGATGAAATATCATATCAAAACTGTTATCCTCAAAAGGGAGTGGCTTTGTCATATCGCCCTTAACAATATTTATTTGATAATTTTCACGCTCAGCAACCATTTTTTCGCTTGCAAGCTGTTTATCAGAATAATCTAACACTGTGCATTTTGCCCCAAGTGCTGAAAAAATCGGCATTTGCTGCCCACCACCACTGGCAAGCCCTAAGACCTTTGCACCCTCAAAGGTCAAGAACCATTCCTTTGGAACTAATCTTGTAGGAGTAAGATACACTCCCCACTGTCCATTTTGAGCATTAACATATTCTTCATGAGTAATTGGCATACCCCATTCAATGCCATCATTAACCCATTTATCCCATGATTTTGAATTTGTTTTTGTGTAACAATTTTTATATTCCATATTCTTCTCCCTTTATGATTTTTTATAAATTTAAAATAATATTTATATTGCATATATCTACTGTTATGATTCGATATAAAAAGATTGCGAAATAAAACCCATAATTCTAAAGATAAACTCTTATTATGTTGTGTTATCCCAACTCTTATAGTTTATTCAATATTTTCTCAATAACTTCCTTTCCAAGAACTACATTATGACCCGATATACAAGTGTCAAAATCTATCTCTTTATACCTTAAAAGTGTGTCAATATACAGTTCCTCTCCACTATAAATACTTGGAACAATTTCATCAACTGTATCACCCACATTATCCCCTACATTTATTATTTTTTCTTCCTCATCTATTACGCTTATGGAATCAATTGTATGTCCTGGTGTATAAATAATTCTTATTTTGTCTTCTTGAAAATACAATTCTTTGTCAAAAAGCAAGTTCGGGAGACATATTTCTACTTCACTATTTAAATAACGCTTATTCTTTTGTATCATATTTTCCCATTCTGACTCAATCAGCTCCCTGCACAGTCTGTGAGATATAATCATACAATCTCGCAATGAGTTGTTTCCCCAAATATGATCCCAATGATAATGTGTATTTATCACGATTATTGGTTTATTGTCATGCTTTATGTATTCCTTAATAGGCTCAATGCTTAAGGTTCCTAACCCTGTATCTATAATATAATTGTATCTTTTACCCATAATTAAATGGAGCTTTACTACCCATTCTGAAGGGGTACAATCTGTAAATAAAATCGTCCTGTTCTTTATTTTTTCTATCCTCATAACCAAGCTCCTCCTATTTCTTAATAAATACCTTTTTGATATCACTTCTAATCTTCGCATAAAGTTAAGAAAGTTGTTAATTTTTTGTTCTTATTATATACGTAATGCCCATTTGATATATTAAAAAGACCTGCTGATAGCAGTAGAAGTAGCATTGCATCCATATTAGTTATACCAAATAAGCTTAATAAGCCTACAATTAACAAAATACACCATATAACAATGATTATTTAGTTCCATAGGAAATTAACAAACAATTTGTTTTCAGCACAAAAACATTGTCTTTATTACTCATAAGATAATTACTAATCTCCAAATCAGACTTCATATATATTTCGGCCTCATCCCTTGTTAGTCCTCTGTTCATAAAAAGGGCAATAATACTTTCGTTTTCATCACCAGATAGTTTTCTATTCCACCTACTTGTTGTTATTAAAGACTTGGTTAATTAGTAACAAAAACTCTCTCTTGTTGGTTGAATAATACTTATATAATCTCTTTTATTCACTAGGTTCTAAACCTTTTAACTCATTTAATATACTAGTAAACTCTTTATTTTCTCTTATAACATCATAAATTGGTTCCTCAAATATTTTAGAAATGTTTTCATATAAGTTCAAGGTTAGTGTTCTCTTTGCAACTGTTACTTCATTAAAACACCAGATATTATTTATGTCTTTTCCGAAATCATTAATATCACTTGCCCTAATATTATCCATCATTAATTTCAATGTTTCTATTGCTTTATTATATTTATTTGCTTTAAGATAAACTTCTGCTAATCTAAGATATTCTAACATTAATATTAAACTTGTATTCTCATCTTTTGATATGATTTTTTTAACATTAAGAGCTAATTTTTGATATTTTTCTGCCGTATCATAATCCTTCTCGTGTTTTTCATAAGACGTGGTTAATCCCATGCAAGCCATTGATATCTCATGAATGCACTTGTATAATTTACCCTGTAATAGTCTTCTTGCCTCCTTATATTTTTCTTGTTTTATATATATACTTGAAAGTATATCATTCGGATCACACTGACTTTTATGAATTCTATTCAAAGCCTCTATAGCCTTGTCATACTCCTTTAATTCTGTATAAATACCCCCTAATTGAAACAGTGCTGCTTCTACTAATTCGATTTCAGTACAGTTTACAGACACGTCTTCAAAAAGTTTAATAGCATACCTAAGCATGTCATTACCCTTTTCCTCATCCTCAGCTTTCCACGAATAGGAAACAAACAAGAATCCTATTCTTAATTTCAAAAGATAACTATTTGAATGGTTCAATACATTATTTTTGCTTACTTCAATAGCTTTTTCTAAATTATACTTATTACTGAAAAGTGCCTCGCACTCACTATAAAGCTTCATAACTTCTTCATCTGACAATTCAATTTTAAAATTTAACAGCTTATCAATTGTTACATTAAAAAATGTAGCAAGTCCTGTTAATAAAGTTATATCTGGATATGAAATTCCACTTTCCCACTTTGAAACAGCAGCTGCAGAAATTCCTATAAAATGTGCTAATTCTTCTTGTGTTACTCCTTTTTCCTTTCTTAAATTATATATAACTTCACCTATTTTTAATTTTTCCAACTTAATCACTCCATAATTATTAGTATAAGATCTTACACATTAAGTATATCTTGATTTACCCTTATTACCAATGGATGCGTAGTTGGTAATGCTAAGTTAGACTTAACCTACAGTTAAGTTTAACCTTAACTTCCTTCTAAAATATTTTTTACGACTATAAATAATCTTTACAATGTTTGTCCTTTCAAAATAAGTAAAGCATAAATATTTTTTACTGTGCTATTTTTAACTATTGTGAAGCAACATAAAAAAGATGCGAAATAACTGAGTCTAAAAATATGTTAATCCAACCCTATAAATTTGGAATTTATTATTTACTATTTTAAAATTTTTCCTATAAAATGTACTTCATCCATTTTAACATTAGAATTTATCTAGCTCATGAAAGTCTAAAAGTGTTCCTTAGTTCTCACTTATTTAAACTTTTTTAATCCATTTACTCGAATGCTGTCAAGCTCTTCTGCTGATAATACATGATTTTTGTGTAGTCTTAGATATTCCTTTGAAACATCACTATTGAAAATTAATATATCATCAGAATTAATAGTTATATCTACTCCTGCTCTATATAATTCTTTAATTGGATGTTCACATATAGAGCTTACACGCCCTAGTTTCTCATTACTTGTAGGTGTTATATTTAATCTTATTTTATTATCTATTAAATATTGTATAACTTTCTCTGATTCTACCGCAGAAATTCCATGCTGAATTTCATCAAGTCCTAATATTTCAACTCCTTTTTTTATATCATCACTAGTTCCCCACTCACCAATATGTGCCTTTAATCTTAAGCCATTATCCTTAGCCTTTATATATATAGACTCAAAATTTTCTATTGGTTGTGCTAATTCATCTCCATATAAATCAATTGAATGAAATTCTTTTCTTCCCCAAAAATTTTCTAAACAATCTAATAAATAATTAATAGAACAATGTCTAGAAAGCCCTATTTGTAGCCGTAACTCTGTTTCTGGTGCAAATCTCTTATTCGATTCCACAAAAGTATTTATAAGGTCTTCAATATCATTATTAAAAAACTCTCCTAAACCCTAGACATCCTCTCCAATTTCAAGTATTTTAATTCCATCTAAATTAGCTTGTACAAATGTAGCATCAATTTGAATCTTTCTCATATCCCTAGTATTGAATCTTTCACCTAAGTGTACACTATTCCAGTTATGCATATCATCCATAGATTTCAATACACCTTTGTAATATGGTATTTCTATTCCTGTAATTTCCTTAATGTATTCTCTATTTCCACCAAGTGTAAAATGATTGTGTAAATCAGCCTTTGGAATACCCCTTAAAGCTTTTATATCTTGCTTTTCTAGTGCATCTATGAATTCATTTGAAAATCTGTCCTTCATTCCTATAACCTTCCTCATGTAATATTCAACTAATAATCTTAAAATTTATTAGTTTAATGTTATAAATATATCTTTGATAAATTCTTATTTATCTGTATGCTATACAAATAATTTTTACTTCACAATATTTTACTAAAGTGACTTAACCTTATTCTTAATTTATACTGATTATGAACTCCTTATATAAGTTCATAATCAGTATAAAGATATAAACTTCCCTATTGCAATACATTTTGAATCAACTCCATGTCCTATCTCTTTAGTTTTAGCAATAGGTAGTTGTCTGTCGTTTAGTACATTTATAAGTATATCTTCAACTGTGGGCTTAAGATTTCTTCCATTTTTGTAAAAGTTCCAAGCAGGATCCCATTGATTTTTGAGAATACCCCCATCTGCTTTAATTGGTTAAAAAATGTTGTTATAAGAGCTACATATCCATTAAAAATTTAAGCAAAAAAGGCTCCTCATCATCTATGATTCTTCCTGTTTCATAAACTTTAAATAATATTTATATTGCATATATCCACTGTTATGATGCAATATAAGAAAATGTTGACTTAAAGGCATTTATAATATAACTACTACTTTTCCATTAAGTATGCTGAACATGAAACGCTAAAATCACATTTTTCATATAATTTTTTTGCACTTATGTTATCAACATTTACATAGAGTCTAATTCCTGTAGCGTGTTTTTCTTGTTTTAATTCCTCTGCCTTTTTCATTAATTCATAAGCAAATCTATTTTTACGATATGATGGCTGAATCCATAATTCATCAACGTAAACATGTCCATAGACACTATGCTTGCCAACCTTCGGCATATAAACCAATGAAATCCAACCAACATATCGATTTTCTACTTCAACTGCATATATAAACAAATTGGGATTACATAATTCATTTAGAATGCTTTGCGAAATTGCCTCTTTTTTCAACGACAATCTTTCACTACCGTTCATTCTCCAATATACCATATCATCAAATAACGAATAATTTTCCACATCTATTTTTACAATACTATGGTTCATACAATCATCCCTTCATACAATTGATAATTTGTCTTGAAGCCTGTTCCGCATCTATATTTGACACATCAATCTTAATTGTATCCATTAATACATAATTATTTAATCTCGACACACTACGTGCTATAATATCTATTGTTCTAATTCTGTTATCAACATTTCTTAAAAGTCTTTCTACAAGTGACTGTTCAGAGCATATTAGCGAAATTTTGTATAATACACAATCTTGAAGGTTAAGCCCATATAATATGCTTTCAATAATATACTCTTCATGCATTACCCAGCAAAAAATAATATTTTCATATTCTGAACATTTTATATAATTATTAAGAATATAACGTATATTATCTTCAACCATTTTCTTAGTCTCGTCAGTTACAATAAAAGGTTTCATATCCCAGCACCAATCTCCATCAAGAAATGCACATTTTGGCAGTAGTTTCTGCAATTCTCTACTTGTCGCCGTTTTTCCTACCCCCATTGTACCATTAATAAAAATTATATTTTTCAAGCAAATTCTCCTAATAGCGATATATAATTTATCCGTCGCTTTTTATTACTGTTACGTCATAAAATACCAAAAGTGTGTATCAACGTTAATGTTAAAAGTTATAATTCTAATACCATATGTATATCATAAGGTTCTAATTCATATAATTCTTTATTTATTTCATTTGTTAATTTTGCACCTACAGCAAAATAAAAGTCTACTGTGTTTTTAAATGGTGTCGCAGATATATATAGACTTTTAGCTCCTAATTCTTTTGCTCTTTCAGATAGCAAATTAACTAAATTTTTACCTACACCCTTTTTACGATAACCGTGACTTATATACAGCATATCAAGTTTAACTTGATCATTATTTATTCCAATAAATTTACTTTCCAAAGCCCCTAAACCTATAATCCTATTATTATAAAATGCTCCATATATAGCTCCATTTCTATCATATATATCTTGCAATCTATTCATATAGTCATGAAGTTCTTTCGGATTCCAGCCTTCAATGTTATCAAACTCATTTTCTATTTCAAGTTTATTACCTTTAAAATAATAAACTTCATTTACAATTTCTTTTCTATCAATTTCACCTAATAGTTTAAGCTCTGACTTTTGAAGCAATCTATAATTCAAAATAAACACCTCCACTTAATATAACTAATATCGCATAAAATTATTAAAAGGATTTTTATTCAATTCCTCAACTATAATATTCAGATTAGATTTATTTTGCCTATAAAATCTATACTTGATATACTACTTTAAAATCTTCAAAAATCACTGGCATATCATCTCTAAACTCATATCCAAGTTCATTTCCTTCTTCCTTAAAAAAATGAATATGTCCTGAACGCCAAGATTCCAATGTATCATCCTCCCCCTCACGCTTACAAATATCATAAGTAATATCTGAAAACGGAATAATTGCTACCTCAATTGTTTCAATAACACATCGTGGTACACCTTCCCAATCAGTGATAATACTTAAATCACCAATCTTAGGTATACACTCACCTTCAATTTCATACCCCCATAAACTACTTGCTGTAGCCTTCTTTTGCCCAATTAAAACCAACCGCAATAATTCATTTGCCCATTTTTCAGTTAATTCAAAATGAAATATATCTAAGTAGTTTGTTGTTTCATGTCTTTTCGTTTCCCTCAAAAAGGTTTTCCAAAATATATCAATTTCTTCTTGTGAATATTTTTTATTTTCCATTACTGCTACCTCCTAAAGTTTTCTTTATTTTATTGAATTTATACATCTCTCAATAAAGTTATTAATATCCTTCCTGTTTCTTATAACAATAATCTTTTCTTGATATGTAGAAATTCTCTCCTTTAAATTATCTTTTCCTAAGTCATAATCTTTTGACCATTTCAACATACACTTAAGCATTTTATATCGTGGATTATAAATGCATTGTTCAATTCCAAGTCGCTGCTTAATCCAACGTTTAATTATTCTATAATTCCTTATTTTTTTAGAAATTTCAAGTAGGATAATTTTATCTGATTCTTTTAAACCATCTTCAAAACAAGATCTACCTACATCTTCAATAATCCACTCTTTTTGCTTTATTACTGAATAAAACAGATTATCTCGTTCTTCAACTTGTCTTTTACGATTACCCGAGGGAGTTGATTTATCAGGTATATGTACAACTTCATCAAGTGATTGATAAGGAATTTTTAATGTTTTAGATAATTTTTTTGCAAGTGTGGATTTACCACTGGAAACTGAACCAACAATATATATTTTCATATTTTACTCCACATCATAAAATTTTTAATTCATTTTAAACTCACCCAATCTTTACCCATACTAATTATTTCTAACATATAAAACTCCACTTACCATCACACACACCACTAAAAAAATCCAATTCCTATATATTAAATACCCAATACATCCTAAGCATAACCAAATTAAGCTAGGTGCTATACTTTTATCCCTCTTACTACCTTTTGCCACTCCACTACCTCCTAAATAAAGCACAGATTCACTTGTTTCATATCTTACTACCATTATGATTTAACTTGGCTATATATTAAACAATGATTATATTCAATTATGTTTATTTATTTACCAACGAAAATAACCTATTATATTGTTCATGTTGTTTATAATTTTCGTAGAATATATTTAGTGAAATCTTTTACTATATTATCATCAATCTGGTTTAAAACTTTGTTTTTTAAGTGCAATGATAAGATTAGCAACCCAATAAAAATATTAATATATACATCTTTTAAGTCAAATGTAAAAAAACCATTTACTAATATATAATCTAAGCTACCGTTCCAAAAAATTTTGTCAATTAATGAACACATAGCACCAGAAAATATAAAAGCATACATAATATTAATAATTTTGTTAGTTCCAAATTGCTTATTTAGATATTGATAAAACAAATATATTAATATACTCATAGTTGCTACTAGTGAAATATGCATATATCTACCAATACCTAATTGTAACATAGAATTAAACCATGAATATTGCCTATTAAACATAGGCTCAAAATATAGCAAAGGATGCAATATAGGAAATCTTTTGTCAAAAAAGTTGTTGTTAATTACTATTTTAATAACCTGATCTATTGTTACTAAAATAAGAACTGCTAAATTTGTCTTTTTATTTTGAATCCTCAAATTTACTTTCCACCACCTTTACATGTTACTACAATATTTCTACATCCTCCCACCATTTCCCTTCAAGTTTACATTTCAAAGTAAATATCCCCTAAATTTCACTCTTCAAATCACCTTACATATCCTTTAATCTTATATGACAACAAAAATAACACTGGCATGTAGCCAATGTTATTTTCAAATAGAAAAGCTGAAACATAAGTTACAATCCAGATATTCACATGCAAAATAATGCGTGAGTTAATTGGATTATATATTTACTTTAGGTTTCAAAAAAAAACGAATCCGCCTAAATTTTTCAGTAACTTTTCTAATTGTTTATTACAAACTTTAAGTTAAACACTACAAGATATTATTGTTTAGTAATAGGAATCCATATTTCACATGTATAATCATCAGAACTTGTGTCTCCTGGAAGGTAAACCTCAATTTCGTAATCAGCCGTCCGTTTATATCCACATGCTTCAAACCATTCAGTTGTTATTCTTGTCCACATTGCATCAATTGGATGATTCTTACCGCTGAAGCTACCCCTTACAGTAAATATTGCCCATTTATTCGCTGGAATAGTATATGTCTGCAAATCAGTTAAAACATTTGTATCTGCTTGTGCACCGATTGCAAGTAAAGTTTCTCCATTATCTAGTGTTTTCGTGAAACCCATCTGCCACATAGGTGCGCGATAAAGATTGTAAACAGCTCCAATTTTCTCATCGGTACCACCGTTTAAAAACTCTTCCCATGTATTCCAAGCTTCACCTGACGCCTCTTTCCAGTCATTTGCCATAGTATTTGCTGATTGCCTCTTGATATGCTTAACTATTCCAACTAGATTTATGTCTTGTTTTTCTTCAATACGATATTCCATCTCTACATCCCCTTTAATTGAAATATGAAAGGTAATGCGTGGATAGGCTTTACGTTTCACTCCTAAATTGCGTTCTGTTTT
>CAYYWN010000051.1:0-10448 GCA_964474485.1 uncultured Clostridium sp.
AAAGAAATTCTTACTTTAATTCAAGGTGGAATGTAATTCAGTTAAAAGTTAAGAGTTAACAGTTAAAAATTTCGGGAGAAAAGCCATAGACTTTTCTCAGAAGTTACATTATAGGAGTTGAATTAAATGGTTGAAGTTAAAGAGTTTTATAATGAATTATTAGATAATGATATAAGTTTTTTTACAGGAGTTCCAGATTCTTTATTAAAAGATTTTTGTGCCTATATTAAGGATAATGTAGATAGTAAGAATAATATAGTTGCAGCAAATGAAGGTAATGCATTGGCCATAGCCTCAGGACACTATCTAGCTACGGGAAATCCTGCCTTAGTTTATATGCAAAATTCAGGACAGGGAAATATAATAAATCCCCTAGCATCTTTAAATGATCCTTTAGTATATAGCATCCCAGCCTTACTTGTGATAGGTTGGAGAGGTGAGCCTAATAAAAAAGATGAGCCTCAACATAAAAAGCAAGGTCTTGTAACCTTAAAGCTTTTAGATGCTCTAGACATTGAGTACAGCATATTAACAGAAGAAGATGATACAAATATATGGCAAAAGAAGATATCAGAAGCTGTAGAATATATGAAAAGAGAAAAGCAACCCTATGCTATAGTAGAAACTAAAGGTACTTTTTCTACCTACAAGTTAAAGGAGCAATCAAAGGTTAACTTTGAAATGAGTAGGGAAGATGCAATTAAGGAAATAGTCAATGCTTTAGGTGATGAAGATACAATAGTGTCCACAACTGGCATGGCATCTAGAGAGTTATTTGAAGAGAGAGAAGCTAGAAATATGGGACATGAAAAAGATTTTTTAACAGTAGGATCTATGGGACATGCATCTCAAATAGCTTTAGGAATTGCATTATCAAAGCCTAAGAGAACTGTATATTGTTTAGATGGAGATGGAGCACTTTTAATGCATTTAGGTGGACTTGCTATCATAGGATCACAGAAGGTAGAGAATTTTAGACATATTGTTATTAATAATGGGGCTCATGATTCAGTGGGTGGACAGTCAACAGTAGGTTTTGATATAGATATACCTTCTATTGCTAGGTCCTGTGGATACAATGAAACCTTTACTGTTTCAACTGTTAAGGATTTAAAGATAGCTCTAGCAAAACTTATTAATTCAAAAGGAGCAGCTTTGTTAGAGGTTAAAGTAAGAAAAGGTTCTAGAAAAGACTTAGGAAGACCAACTACTTCTCCTATAGAAAACAAAGAAGCGTTCATGGAATTTCTAGCAAAATAATTAATAGGAGGCTAAAATGTTATGGAGATAAAGAGAAATGTATTGTTAAACCCAGGTCCAGCAACTACTACAGATACTGTAAAGCTTGCTCAAGTAGTTCCTGATATGTGCCCAAGAGAAGCAGAATTTGGAGCAGTTATGGAATTTGTGTCAAAGGAGCTAACTAAATTTGTAGGATCATTAGAAGAATATACTACAATTTTATTTGGTGGTTCAGGAACAGCATCTGTAGAGGCTATGATAAGTTCAGTAGTAGCAGATGGAACTTTAATTATTATAAATAATGGGGCTTATGGAAAGCGTATGTGTGAGATAGCAGAAGCTTATGACATAAACTTTATAGAGTTCAAAAGCTCTAATGTAGAGTCTATTGACATATTAATGCTTGAACAGGTTATTAAAGAAAAGAAAGGTGAAGTTAGTCACCTAGCTGTAGTTCATCATGAAACCACAACAGGGCTACTTAATGATGTTAAAATCCTAGGTGCTCTTTGCAAAAAATATAATGTAGAAATGTTGGTAGATGCAATGAGCTCCTATGCAGGTATTCCTATGGATATGAAAGATATGAATATAAGCTATATGGCATCTAGTTCAAATAAGTGTATTCAAGGTATGGCTGGAATAAGCTTTGTAATTGCAAATATAAATAGTCTTTTACTTACAAAAAATAATAAGCCAAGAAATGTATACTTAAATTTATATAAGCAATATGAATATTTTATAAAAAATTATCAAATGAGATTTACTCCACCAGTACAAGTTCTTTATGCTTTAAAACAAGCTATACTAGAAGCTAAAGAAGAAACTATAGAAGCAAGGCATAAAAGATATGCAAGGAGTTGTGATGTTTTATTAGAAGGACTAGATAGATTAAATCTTACCTATTTAGTAAAGCAACAGGATCATTCAAAACTCATAACCACAATACTAGAACCAACAAATCCTAAATATAAATTTGATGATATGCATGATTTCTTATATGAAAGAGGATTTACTATATATCCAGGAAAGGTATCCGATGCAAATACTTTTAGAATAGCAAATATCGGTGAAATTAACCATAAGGACATGGAAAGATTTATAGTGGAGTTAGAAAATTATCTATACACACTTAAAGCATAACCATAAGATGTTAGCACCTCAGAAGTGGACCCATAAATTAGGAACACCTCTGAGGTGTTTCCTCTTTATGTAATAAAATATTTATTTCATTAATATAATAATAGTGAATAATTATATTAAAGAGGTTGATTATGTTATCAAATAGTAAGTTTATAAGACAATCCTTAGAGCTGCATCTTTTCTTTACACGGATAATGAAGGAGCATTCATTTTTTTTACAAATAGGTTTTGTGCAAAGAGATTCAAATCTTATGGTTAAAGCAGACATGTTTAGATCAGAATTTGATAGACTTTTAGCAGATGTAATATCACTTTCTAATGGAGTTGTTAGTGCTAGTGTATTAGAGTCAGGGGAAGTAGTAACACCCTTTACACTAAAGGCAGAAATGGCTTCAGCGTATCTTACAGGGGTAAATATTCCAACTAGCTTAACAAAAGCAGAGCAAGGACTAAGAGCTGGTGATTTAATTAAGAGTATAGATAATCCTATGCTTGAAGAAAGAATATGTATGATTAATCAAAGAGCCATGAATTTAGTTAAAGCTTTAGCGCAGTTTAAGACTATGCTATTATCAAATGTTCTGTCTTGTAGTATATTTACAAATAATTACCCTTTACTTATAGATCATATTTTAAGAGAAGCAAAGTTTTATTATAATCTTATTCAAAAACTTCAAAATCGCGAAGAAGTTATATTAGAAAGAGAGGCTTATGATCAAGAAGTTTTTTGGAATAGGATTATGGCAGAACACTCAAAGTTTATACGTGGACTTCTTGATCCTACTGAAAATGATCTTATAAATATAGCAAATAACTTTGGAAATGAGTTTGATAAACTAGAAGAAGAGTCAAAAGAAGCTATGGATAAAACAATTCCAATTTCAAAAGTTACAGAAGAGAGCCTTAAAGCAACTAAAGAAATAAGTGAATTTAAGGCTGAGGCTACAAAAGGATTAATAGATTGTAAAATTAGATCTATAATAATGCCACTGCTCGGTGATCACACTTTAAGAGAAGCCAATCACTATTTACGTTTATTAAAGATATTTGAAAAAGGTAGTATGTGTTAATAAAAAATATTTTGAAGTGTCATTTTTAAAAGATATCTAATATAGCAATATGTAAGCAAAAAAAGATTTTCTGCAATTAAGAATGCAGAAAATCTTTTTATTTATATGAAAATTAATAATTACAGTATAAATGTTAAAATACTAATCTTTAAATTATAAATCTATCTTTTTATCTATAAGATAAGAATTAAAAGTAAATAGCCCCACAATTACTACAAGATAAAAGATTGCAGTAACTATATTTATATATGAATAAAAACCGCCAAGGTTAGTTGAACCATTCATAGAAGATGACACAATGGTATGGTCAACAATACTAACAATTCTTCCACCAGGAAGCTCTATTGCCTGTGGAAATAATTTTACTAATTGTAAATTTAAAAACCCTATAGCTGTATTGAGCAATATAAATATTATAAAACTTATGCCACCAATCTTTTTATTTCTAAAAGCTACCTTGCTTAAAGTTATGGAAATAAATATAGTGAGGATAGTAGTTAAGAGTCCAACAAACATATAAAGAAATGGAATAAGTAGAGGTAAGGTTATAGATATTTCTCCAAATGTGCTATTAAGACCTTTGATATATATAATACTTACAAATGCTATAGAAGCTATACCTACTACTATTAACCATATAAAGCTTAATAAAAGTTTACCCCATAGGATATCTTTTCCCTTTAATGGCAATGTAAATGTTAAATATCCTCTATCTTCTGAAAAGTCTTGTTTATATAAATGAATAACGTATATAAAAGTTGTTAAAAGAGCTGCAAAGCAAGTTAAGAAAGTTAAGAATGGAATAATTTGAATATCCCACTTTCCTATCCTACTATATAGGATAGGGCACCATAAGGCCATAATCACAAGTAAACCTATAGGAAGTTTATAGCTTCCCTTTAATTCATATTTCAAATATTTAAACATATTAAAACACCCCAATCAAATTTTATAATATACATTTTTATTGTTCACCAAAAATATCTCTATAAAGTTCGTCAATAGATTTTCCTCTTTCTTCCCTTAGCTCTTCAGCATTTCCTGAAAGAATTATCTTGCCTTCAGATATGAAAGATACATGGTCAAATATTCTTTCGATATCACGTACGAGATGCGTGGTTATAATCATAGAGCTATCTTTATTATAATTATTAATTATAGCATCTAAAATCTTTTCCCTTGCAACAGGATCAACACCTGCTATAGGTTCATCTAGCACATAAAGCTTTGCTTTTCTTGATAATACAAGGGTAAGATTAAGTTTTTCGCTCATTCCCTTTGATAGTGAAGTTACCTTAGAATTTTTATCAAGTTTCATAAAGGTTAAGAGCTCATAGGCTTTAACTTCATCAAAATCACTGTAGAAATCTTTAAAAAAAACAATTGCATCATTTACTGTCATCCATTTATATAAATAATTTTTATCTGGCAGGTATGAAACTACAGATTTTGTATATGGTGAAGGCTCATGACCATCTATTATAATGTCCCCCTTAGATTGTGATAAGATTCCTGATAAAATCTTAATAAAAGTTGTTTTACCACTACCATTTGGACCAAGAAGTCCTAAAACTTGCCCTTCTGGTATATTTAGATTAAGATCATCCAATGCTTTTTTCTTAAAATATGATTTGCTTAAACTTTTAGCTTCAACTATATTTTTCATATTATTTGTCCCCCTTATTAACTTCCTCTGAAACCACTCTTATAATATCTTCATTTTTAAAACCAAGACCTTTAATTTCTTGTACAAACTTATCTATGACTTCTTTTGCCATATCCTTTTTAAGATTTAATACTATATTTTTATCTTCAGTAACAAAGCTACCCATACCTCTTTGAGTATAAGTTAAGCCTTCTCTTTCAAGTTCTTGGTAAGCCCTTTGAACAGTATTTGGATTAATTTTTAATTCTGAGGATAGATCTCTTATTGATGGCAATTTATCACCTCCACAAATTTCTAATAAAATTATTTTTCTTTTGACATAATCCATAATTTGAATATATATAGGTAGTTTATCATTAAATACAAAATCCAAAACATCACCTTCTTTCTTTAATGTTTAATAAGTTATAAGTAGATTTTTTATGTATTTAAATTCTAATAAAATTATAAACTGTATTTATATCTTATAATCAATATATGTGATTTAGTGTTCTATATATATAGTACACTAGTGTCATATAAGTGTCAATATAATACTGAAAGATATATAATTGAATTTATATTGAGATTAGATTTTAGTTTAAGTGGTGAGATTTCTGTGCCTTACATAGTATCATAAATACTTGCTATTAAAATACTATGTAAGTATAATAAAAAATAGTGAAAGTAAAGGCTATAGAGTCTTATCATCTGAATTTAAATTGAGATAATGATGTGATTTAATATTCATTGCAATTGAATTAGGCTTTCTATGAAAGTTATAACTATATCATATAAGGGGGATTAATGTATGCAAAAATATGGACCCAATCCTGATAGCATTTTTCCAAATAAAAATATTAAACAATTATGTTATATAAAAAATGTTATATCAAGACCTAATATTATAATAGGTGATTACACATATTATAGTCATCCAATTGATGCTACGAGTTTTGAAGAAAATGTTTTGCATCACTATGAATTTTTAGGAGATAAATTAATTATTGGGAGGTTTTGCGCTATAGCAAGTGGTGTGAAATTCATAATGAACGGAGCTAATCATAGGATGAATTCTGTTACTACTTATCCCTTCAATATATTTGAGAATGGATGGGAAAAATCACTGCCTAAGCTAGAAGACTTATCATTTAAAGGTGATACAATTATCGGAAATGATGTTTGGATTGGACAAGATGTAACTATAATGCCTGGTGTTAAAATAGGAGATGGTTCTATAATAGCTGCAAATTCTACTGTATCCAAAGATGTTCTCCCATATCATATCGTTGGAGGGAATCCTATAAGAATTATACGAAAAAGGTTTGATGATGACTTAATTGAATTTTTACTGGAAATTAAGTGGTGGAACTGGGATTCTAAAAAGATATTTAATAATATCCATATATTATGCAGTAGTAATATTGAAAAGATAAGAGAAATATTATAAAGTGTTAAGATACTTCAAGCAGTCATTAATATAGTAGGCTCTTTAATAAAAAGAGGCCTACTATAATTATTTAATCAGAAATATGAGTTTTCACTTAATTATATACAATTTTAACCTTAATCACATGAGCAATATTATTGCTTTCATTAATTAAAGACATAGAACCAAAGCCCTTTTTTAAGTTAATAAGGAAAAAGTCGTTTTTGTTTAAGGTAAAGGATTTGTCTTTTAAGGACACTTTTATATTACCTTCATAACAATAGAATCCATAGGATAAGTTTTTATGATTTATTTTATTTTTAATGTTAAGTGAAAATTTACTCATGGTATTTTCATTTAATTTGATATAAGAAATATTGCCGTTTGCTTTTTCTGATACCATTAAGTTGAAGTCTGTTACTTTGCCATAGCTTCTAGTTTTCCATTCTCCACTAAAGCTATGCTTTTCAAATCTAACTAAGTTTACAGAGGTTTCATCATTATGAATTAATTTTACATTTCCATCTAAGATCATTATTTCTCTCCATATATTTTTTAAGTATGTGAAATTAGATTCTTCACTTTCAATTTTTGCAGAGCTTATCCTCCAGATAAAACTTTTATCTTTATAATTTGAGTTTTTTGGAAAGATACAAATTTCAGTTGTAGTTCCTCCAGACCATCTTTTAGTAATTTGATTTTCGTTATTGATAACAGTTAGATCATACTTCATAAAATCAGCCTCCTTTTGAAATTATAATTATATTTATAAAAGAATTTAACACTAAGATTAAGTTAATAATATATTAGACAAGTTAAGGTAAGTAGAATTTATCTATTATTTTCATTAGTAGTACTTTATAATTCAATTATACAGTATTTTTGATAGTTATTTTTAAGTTTATAATAGGATAAAACAATAATGAAATAATACTAGAATTTATTATAGTATTGGAGGAAAAAGTGTGAAGTCTATAGGTATAATAACTGATAGGGATAGCTACCTTACTAAGTTTTTAGAAAACAACTTAAGGCAAGTGCTAGGAGATAAGATAATGATTAATAGCTACTTTCTAGATCATCTAGAAGACAAGGATATTATAGAGGATAAGGTTGTTCTCGTAATGATAAGAGAAAGAGCTTATGAAATAAAAAAATATGTTAGTGCAAAGAGTAAAATAATAGTAGTAAATAGGACATTTAAAGAAGATGGAATATACAAGGTCTTTTCCATTCCAGAGGGCACAGATGTTTTAGTGGTTAATGATAATGATCAAACTACCTACGAAACTGTATCTTTATTTTATGAAATAGGTGTAACTCATTTAAATCTAATAGCATACAAAGAGAATATAGATTATTCTAATGTGAATATAGCGCTTACCCCTGGAGTATCAGACAGGATACCAAGACACACAAAAAAGATTATAGATCTTGGAAATAGATACATAGATATATATACATTTATGCAGGTAATAAGTGCTCTTGAAATAGATACCATAGATATAGGAAAGAAGCTTATTAAATATTCTGAGAAGATTGTAAGTCTTGATGGTGGCATTAGGGACAAATATAAGGAATTATTTTTAAAAATGGATGAGCTTGATACCATAGTAAATATATCTAGGGATGGTGTAATATTTACTAATGAGCAGGGAATAATAAAAGTATTCAACGAAAGCTTTAGAAATATTTTAGATTTAAAAGGGAACCTACAAGGAATATCAGTAGAAGAGGTCTTTAAAAAAGGACTTGAAAGAATTTTAAAGGAAGAAGAAATCTTAGACGAAGTTTTTCAGTTTAAAGATAAGTATATAAATGTTAAGAAGACAAGTATATATAATTTAGGAGTTAAAACAGGTAATTACTATAATATTCAAGAGATAACTTACATAAAGCAACTAGAGCAAAACTTAACAAAACAAATAAAGGCAAAGGGACAAATTGCAAGATATTATTTTAACAACATAAAAACAAATTCTCCGTCTATGATTCAATGCATTAATCTTGCTAAAAAAATATCAAAATCAGATCTTACAGTACTTATTACAGGAGAAAGTGGAACAGGTAAGGAACTTTTAGCTCAATCCATACATAATGAATCTGAAAGAAATAAGCAAGCTTTTGTAGCAGTAAATTGTGCAGCTATGCCAGAAAATTTACTTGAAAGCGAACTTTTTGGTTACGAAAAGGGCGCATTTACAGGGGCTTTAAAAGAAGGGAAAAAGGGGCTATTTGAAGCAGCTAATAATGGAACAATATTTTTAGATGAAATAGGAGATATGCCAGTTCTACTTCAAACAAAGCTATTAAGAGTTCTTCAAGAAAGACAGATAATGCCAATAGGATCAGAAAATATTATAAATATTAATGTAAGAATTATAGCAGCTACAAATAAAGATATTCTTAAAATGATAAAAGAAGATAAATTTAGAGAAGATCTTTATTATAGGCTTAACGTACTTCCAATAAATGTGCCGCCACTTAGAGAAAGATTATGGGATATAATTAATCTTTTAAATCATTTTATTGGAAGAGATATAGAAATAGACGAAGAAGTAGAGGAAGTTTTAATTTCTCACAAATGGCCTGGAAACATACGAGAACTACAAAATGTGGCTTCATATATTGCTTTGATGTGTGAAGATAAGGTAGAAATCAAAGATTTACCATCAACACTAGATTATAAGGAAAAAAGTTATGATCACGAAAGAAATATTCTGAAAAGTACTTGTAATTTTGAAACAGCAATAGAGTTTCTCGATTTAATAAATAGTTTTAATAAAGCAAAAAAGAAAATTGGAAGAGTAACTATAGTAAATATATTAATAGAGAAAGGTATAGAAATCTCTGAAGGACAGGCTAAGAAGATGTTAGAAGTATTAAAAGGTTTAGGGTTAATAAATTCATACGTAGGAAGAAAAGGTAGCGAAATAACAAAGAAAGGATATAATTTTTTAATTAATTATAGGTAGAAATGAAACATTAATGGGTCAAAAAATAGGGTTATTATTTCTATTACAAAACCTATTAATATTAAATTATAATAGAAATGTAAATAAAAAATTATAAAATCAATGAAAATGTTTTCAACAGTAAAGATGAAAGCAGAGATAGTTAAAGAAATGTCAGGTTTTTATAATGTTGGCATGAAGATTGCTATATAAAATAAGGTATAGGAATTAATATAGTTATTATAAGGAGGTAAATATGAAAAGGAAAGCGAGAATAGGTGTATCAGGAAGTATAATTGTAGATGATGGGGGGATGTTTCCAGGGTATGAAAGATCTTATGTAAATGATGACTATATCAAGTCTGTTATAAAAGCAGGTGGAATTCCCGTAATTATTCCACTTATAAAGAGTGAAAAAGATATAAAAGAACAGTTGGACATGGTGGATGGAATTATAATTTCAGGTGGTCATGATGTAAATCCTTTATTATATGGCGAAGAGCCTTCACAAAAGCTTGGTGGAATATTACCAAAGAGGGATGACTTTGATATAAATTTAATAAGATTAGCAATGAAAGCAAAAAAGCCTATACTTGGAATTTGTAGAGGTCATCAATTGCTGAATGTGGTTAATGGAGGAAGTTTATATCAAGATCTATCCTTTATAGAAGGGTGTTACATAAAACATAATCAAGCATCGCTATCAAATATTCCAACTCACACTATTAAAATAAAAGAAGGAACAAAGTTAAGAGAAATTTTAGGGGAAGAAACAATGTGTAATAGCTTTCATCATCTAGCTATTAAGGAAGTAGCAAAGGGATTTATAGCTTCTGCTGTATCAAAGCCTGGGATTGACGAGGCGATAGACCTGGAAGGTGAGGAAGTTGTGATGTGAGTACAGTGGCATCCAGAATTGATTTCTGCGGATAATAATAATAGGACAGCTCTATTAACAAAACTTC